>JBKQOA010000105.1:0-6838 GCA_052145735.1 Limisphaerales bacterium | reverse complement strand
TCAAAGTCGCCGAGTTCGTCCACGAAACCATGTTTGAGCGCCTCCGAGCCGGACAACACACGGCCGTCGACGAAACTGGTCCAATTGGTGGCGAGCGCCCTGCCTTCCTTGTTGTTTTTCTGCCAGGCCTGCGTGCGGCCGGCACACACGACGTTGGTAAATCTTCCGTAAGTTTCGTCGATGAGCGCCTGCACCATGGCGTGTTCCTCCGGCGGAACTTCATTCGTGCTGCGCTCGCCGCTGAGCATGTCCTTGAACTTGCCGCTCTTGTACGTCATCGGCGCAATTCCCACCTTGTCCATCAACCCGCGATAATTCCAGCCGTGCATGATGACGCCGATGCTGCCGGTGATGGTCAATTCGTTGGCCACAATCCAGCGGCAAGGCACGGAAATGTAATAACCGCCCGACGCCGCCAGGCTGCCCATGGAACAAATCACCGGTTTGTTGGCGTCATCCTGAAATTTCGCAATCACCTTGTTGATTTCATCCGAGGCCATCACTTCGCCGCCGGGTGAATCCACCTTGAGAATCACCGCCTTGACCCGGTCATCCTCCTTGGCGCGGTTGAGCTGCGCCTTGATCACATCCACCATGTTGTTGCCCGCCCGGTCAACCGAATGGTCGGTGATGATGCCGTCCACGGTGATCACGGCGATTTTCCGGCGCGAGTCATTGTCTTCGAGCAGGTATTCATCCAGCCGCGGGCCGATGTCGCGGCTGGCGGCCGTTCGGAAGCCGCGATTGAAACCGCCGCCAAAACTCAACGCCCGCGAAACGAACTGGGCAAAAATGATGAGCACACAAAAAGCCAGCATCACGGACAGGATGATGGACGTAATCATCCAGCCCCGGCTCTTGCGCGGTTTGGCCGGCGGCGGCGGGGTGATGACCGGAGGCGGGGTCAATGGCGGCGGCACGGCGTCTGACGGCGAAGGTGGTGTTTCCATGTCCATAGAGGCTGCAAACTAGCGCAAAACCGGCAGGGGGGCAAGGCGGAGTTGGCTTCAATTCACGTTCGTTCTCTGCTCGTTCTCGTCCTTGTCCTCGCCTTTTTTTCGATTACGAGAACGACGACGAGGACGACTGTGGACGGGTTTTACCAGTAGTGATGCACCAGCGGCTTGATTTGTGCGTCGTAAAGGGCGCCAATCTTTTTCATTGTGGCCGGGGACAACGGTTTAAGGTCCGAGGCCGCGATGTTTTCCGCGACCTGAGCCGGGCGTTTGGCCCCGGGGATGGCACAGGTCACGGCGGGAAATTCCAGGATCCAGCGCAGCACCAGCTGGGCCATCGTCGCGCCGGCGGGCGTGAATGCCTTCAATGCTTCGACCATCCGCAGGCCGGTTTCAAAATCCACGCCGGAGAACGTTTCGCCGCGGTCGAAGGCCTCGCCGTGGCGGTTGAAATTCCGGTGGTCGTCCCGGGCGAACGTGCGCGCGCGGGTGATTTTGCCCGACAACAGGCCGGACGCCAGCGGCACGCGGGCGAGGATGCCGACCTTGCGGCGTTGCGCTTCCGGGAAAAACAGTTCCGCCGGGCGCTGCCGGAGAATATTGAAGATGATTTGCACCGTTTGGACGCCGGGGAATTCAATGGCCTTGAGCGCCTCCTCGACCTTTTCGACGCTCACGCCGTAATGCCGGATTTTGCCGGTTTTCACCAGGTCATCAAGCACGCCGAAGACTTCCGGCGCGTAAAAGACCGAGGTGGGAGGACAATGCAGTTGCAGCAAATCAATCGTGTCGGTTCCCAGATTTTTCAGGCTGCGCTCCACAAAGGCCGTGAGATTCGCGCGATTGTAACCTTCCGCCGTGTGCGGATTGAGCCGGCGGCCGGCCTTGGTGGCGATGTAAAATTCATCCTTCCGTTCCTTTTTCAATTTTGCCAGCAGCCGTTCGCTGTGGCCGTCGCCATAGACATCTGCCGTGTCGAAAAAATTCACGCCGCCGTCCAGCGCGCGGTGCAAAGCGGCGAGCGATTCCTGGTCGTCCACCTTGCCCCAGGTGCCGCCGATGGCCCACGCGCCAAAGCTGATTTCCGAAACCTTCCAGCCCGTCCGGCCCAGTTTGCGATATTTCATGCGCGAAAATTAGACGAAAAGTTGGATTAACGCAAAGGCGCAAAGATGGGGAGAGTTTTTTTGACCACGGATGGACATGGATGAGGGCAATACGCAAATTAAAGCGCCGCAGGCGCGGCATCTTTGTAGAAAAAGACCTGGTATGAATAAAGCTCTGTCGGGTGCGGCATATTCCTGTCATTGTTCCGACGATGTCGCTCCTACAGAGCTTGGATCATTTTGCACTGGCGTTTCTACAAATATGCCAGCCCTACGGGCTTTGAATTTAAATCCAATTCGTGCTAATTCGTGAAATTCGTGTCAGAAAAAACTGATGGAACGCGGTTTCGTTGCCGCCGGGGTCAGGGTTTGGCCGTGCCGGCCTCCGGCGGCCTGGCTTCGGTCAAACGATTCACGATGATGAGAGTGCAGATCAGCAGGAAGATCAACACCGGGATGAAGTTTCGGGACTCGTAATTCCAACTGAAGCAAAGGTTGCTGAGATAAAAAGCGACAGTGAGGTACAAGGCCGTCCAGAACAGGGACGGCGGCAGGAGTTTCCGTTGCCACACGATCAACGGCAGCCACATGAACAGAAACAGGACGGGATGCATGAAGCGTTCAAAGATGGATACCGTGCTCTCCGCCGGGCCGCCGGGCAGGCCGAAATTGCTGCGTATCATCAGGCCGTATTGCCGGTTCACGCTGTAAAAGTCGTAATGGAAATGAAACGGCAGCCGGCAGGCCAGGAACACGCCGGCGCCGGCGAATGCCAGGAGCGCCAGGCGCGGGAGGACCCGAGAATCCCGCAGGCGAAACGATTCCAGGTTCATCAGGTAGTAACAGGGGGCGATCACCAGCATGGTTTCCTTGACAAACATGCCCAGCACGAACAGCCAGAACATCGGCCAGAATTGTTGCCGCCGGCAGCAGACGAGCGCGGCCAGCATCACGGCGTGTGACATGGGATCCAGGATGTTGCCGTAATAATAGCGCGTGGAAAGTGGATAGAATACAGCATAAGACAGCACGACAATGATTGCGTCGCGCGGAGAGAGAAACAACCGCGCCAGGGTGTAAGCGCATTGACACACCAGGAAGGTGAAAAAGAACCGGTAGCAGAGCAGCGAGAAGATAAAATCGCCATTGCAAAGAATCATCCACCACAACGCGCCCTGGGGCAGAAACCGGTATTGGTCGGGCGGCGGATAGCTGTGCATGAAAATGCCGTTGTACTGGTCGATTTGCCAGTTCAACTGGGCGGCGTTGTCCACCGTGTAAAAGTGCAGCTCGGTCAACAGTGCCGCCAGAAAAACGAACCCGCAGTAGCGCATCACCTTTGCCGTGCCCCGTTCCCGATCCAGCCAGCCGGTCAGGATTACCGCTCCGACGATAAGGAGGGAAAGAAATACCCGGCCCAACATCCGCCAGCCGGGGGATTCATCGAAAAAGGAAAAGGTGGGAGCGGAGGGACACGCGAAAAAAATCGGGCTGGTGCCGAACACAATCAGGCCGATGCAGGCGGCGATCAGGACCGGGAATTGCCCTTTTGACGGTGTCGGTGCCGGGAAGGATTGGCTGCTGGCCGGATTCATTGGCGTCGAGAGTAATTTTCACGGTGGGGAAAGCCAAGTCTGGAGAATCCGTTCCGATGATTGCTGGCCGGCTGCACCAGGATTGGATTAACGCAAAGACGCACTCGGAGGAAGATGCGAAAGTTGGTGGGGCGGGAGTCAACGCGAGTCGAATGGCAGGGCGCGACACTCCGTGCGCGCGGGGCTTGGCATTCGGACGGGCGGCGGGCAGGCGATTGATTACACACTGAAACGGTGGACAGCTTTGAACCAGTTCGTCGTAAAAGATTTGTTCGCCCGCTTGCCGGCTGCTAAAATCACCCGGATCAAACAATTCACGCCAGCGGAATGGGCTGCAACCACAGCCCGCCAGAATCCGGCTCCAGCGGGCTTGAAACATTTGGTTTGCTGGAAAAATAGATCCATGAAAGCAGTCCTGAAGCCTTGCAAACTCGTCGCAATGTTAAGCCTGCTGCTCTTGTGCTCTTGCGCGACGGAAAATTCGATTCACTCGCAGCTTCCAGCAACATTGGCAATGAACAAGGATGCGGGCCGCTCACAGCTAATATTCGTTACCCTCCAGTTGGAAGACGGCAAGGAGTTGCCATGCCTGCTGGACACAGGATGTCCAGTCACCACCCTCGACCAATCGTTGGAGCCGAAGTTAGGAAAGCGTTTCGGCACAGTGCCGGACTGGGCTTTTGATGGCAAACACGAAGCGGGCATCTATATGGCACCCAAGCTCTATCTGGGCGGCGCCCTGCTACCGCTCACCGGCACCGACAATATCTTAACCTGTGATTGCAAATGGTTGTCAGCCTTTTGTGGCAGACCGGTGATGGGCATCCTTGGCAGGGACGTGCTGGAAAAATATTGTCTCCAACTGGATTTTGCATCCCATAGAATACGCTTCCTCGACCCGGACACGTCCGCAAAAGAGTTGGGGCAACCGTTTGTCCTGACTGGTCCTCCCAAGGAAGAAATTTACATCAGCAACAACCTTGTCGGCAACCAAGGTTCAGGTTCACTCACAGCGATTGACCTCGGTTGCCTTGGCGACGGCTGGTTGACCCCGGCGCTGTTCCAGCAATGGACCAATCAGGCGCTGCCGCTCGTGGCGGGCCAGGTTCATTCTCCCGAGGCACAGCTCGGCGGAGAGATTTATCCTGAGGTCTGGTTAGACAGGGGCAAGCCGTGGGAGACGGGCGAGCCGGAGCATAACGGCATCGGAATCCTCTTCTTGTCAAGGCATCTGGTCACCCTGGATTTTCCGAAGCGAACAATGTATCTCAAACGCACCAGCATTGGTCCACTGCATCTGGATACCCAAGAGGTGAAAGCCGTGGCCAAATCCGCCGCGCCCCTGCTGCGCAGTTTGAAGAAAAGCGGTCACCTGCCCGGCTGGTCAAAAGACGACAAATTAGTGGCCAAGAGCGCGAGTTTCTCCTGCAACTCTGCCCTCACCGGCAGCTTCACCGGTCGGAAGATAGGGGATTCATCCATATATCATTTTCAGGTTATCCGGGCATCCGAAGATAGTCCTTGGAAGCTGCAAAAAGCCTGGCGAACGGATCAAGACGGCAAGATAATTGAAGAATTTCCTGTGCCGTGATTTTCCGCGCGGATTTTCTTTTATCACTGCGTTTGCCTTTGCGCAGATTTGTAACCTTCGGCGACTCGCACCGTGACAGTTACGTGCGGAGCAACTAGATGTGGCCCGTTAGCCGCATACCCTTTCTTGCGCCATGCAATTCGTGAAATTCGCGGCAAAAATTTGCATTCATTTCGTGTCTTTGCGTCCAGGCGCCTTTGCGCTAAATTCGGGTCATGCAACCGGAGAAGCTGACTCTCAAATCGCAGGAGGCCTTGCAGGAGGCCCAACGGCTTGCGCGCGAAAATTCGCACCAGGAAATTGACGGCGAACATCTCGCGCTCGCGCTCCTCGGCCAAACCGAAAGTCTCATCCCTGATCTGCTGGAACGCATCGGCGTGCCGGTCGCCCGGCTCAAGCCGGACTTGGAATCCGAACTCGCGCGCCGGCACAAGGTCCAGGGGGCGGGCGACGCCTACGCCGGCAGCGATTTGAAAAAGGCGCTCGAGGCCGCACAGTCCGAAGCGACCAAGCTCAAGGACGATTATGTCAGCACCGAACATCTGTTGCTCGGTTTGCTGGACAGCGGCGGTTCGGCGTTGAAAAAGATTTTTACCAAACATGGCCTCAAGCGCGACGCCGTGCTCAAGGCGCTCGCCGAATTGCGCGGCAATCAACGTGTGACCGATGAAAATCCCGAGGGTAAATTTCAAGCGCTCGAAAAATACGGCCGCGACCTCACCGCGCTGGCGCGGCAGGGGAAGATTGACCCGGTCATCGGCCGCGACGAGGAAATCCGCCGGGTCATGCAGGTGCTGACGCGACGCACCAAAAACAATCCGGTGCTCATCGGCGAACCCGGTGTGGGCAAGACGGCCATCGCCGAGGGCCTGGCCCGGCGCATCGTGAGCGGCGACGTGCCCGAATCGCTCAAGAACAAGCGGCTGGTGGCGATGGACTTGAGCGCGATGATTGCCGGCGCGAAATATCGCGGCGAATTCGAGGACCGGCTCAAGGCGTTCCTCAAGGAAATCACCGCGAGCGAAGGTAAAATCATTTTGTTCATTGACGAGTTGCATACGCTGGTCGGCGCGGGCGCGGCAGAAGGCGCGACCGATGCGGCCAACATCATGAAACCGCAACTCGCCCGCGGCGAATTGCGCTGCGTCGGCGCAACCACGCTCGACGAATACCGTAAGCATATCGAGAAAGATCCCGCGCTCGAACGCCGGTTCCAGCCGGTGATGGTCGAAGAACCGTCCGTCGAGGCGACCATCGCGATTTTGCGCGGGCTGAAAGAGCGGTACGAAGTCCATCACGGCGTGCGCATCCAGGATTCTGCGCTCGTCGCGGCGGCCACGCTGTCGCAGCGCTACATCACCGACCGGTTTCTGCCGGACAAGGCGATTGACCTCGTGGACGAAGCGGCATCGCGCATCAAGATGGAACTGGATTCCAAGCCGACGGAACTGGACCAGTTGGACCGGCAGATTTTGCAATTGGAAATCGAGCGCACTTCGCTCACGAAGGAGAAAGACGCTGCCAGCAAGGAACGGCTCAAGATCATTGATAAACAGGTCGCGAACTTAAAGGACAAATCCAAGGCGCTGA
>JBKQOA010000104.1:0-10476 GCA_052145735.1 Limisphaerales bacterium | reverse complement strand
CGCAGTCGTCGTGGTCGTCGTGGGCGTGGAACTTTCCTTCTTGCCACAGCCGGCGGCGAACAGCACCACTCCCAAAACGAGCGCCAGGGGCAGAACGAGGCCGGGCAAAGTTTGCCGGCAAGATTGCACGTGACCCATGAAGTTTTTCATATTAAGATGATTGGTGAACTGGTTACGCAGGGAAAGCTACCCCATATCGCCCGGGGGGCAAAGTCCCTAAAATAGGGGACAAGCGGTTTCGGCCAATCCGCAGGGATTGCTCCGCGCAACAAGTCAACTCAAACCCATATTACTGTGCAACTCAAGCCCTTGATTCCCCGGCTGGCCGGGGTGCAATCCGCGCCCGGGCGGTCCCGGTTTCACGCGTCTGGCCGGCGCTTTGCCCGGGTGGCGGGGCCGTGGTTGAAACCTGGAAAATAACATGTCCCAACCCGGTCCATCGGTCGAACCCGCGGCGCTTTCCGTTCCCCAGGCTGGCGGTCCAACCTACCGTGGACCGTTTGCGATCATGTCCATCCTGTTTTTCATGTGGGGGTTCATGACGGTGTTCAACGACATCCTGATCCCGCGGTTCAAGGAGGCGTTCACGTTGAACTATTTCGAGGCGATGCTGGTGCAGTTCGCCTTTTTCGGGGCCTACTTCATCGGGTCGCTTTTGTATTTTGTGATTTCGGCCACGAGGGGCGACCCGATTGCGCGGCTCGGTTACAAAAACGGCGTCATCATCGGGCTTTTGCTTTCCGCCGGGGGCAGCGCGTTGTTCTGGCCGGCGGCCACCGTGCATTCGTATCTCTTTTTCCTGGTGGCGCTGTTTGTGGTCGGCCTCGGCTTCGCCATGCTGCAGATCGCCGCCAACCCGTACGTGACGATTCTCGGCCCGGAACGGACGGCATCGAGCCGTTTGAACCTGGCGCAGGCCTTCAACTCCGTCGGCACCACCACCGGCCCGCTCATCGGCGGCTATTTGATTCTCCAATACTTCGCGAAGACGGGCGCCCACGGCGCGGAATCGGTCAAGGTCCCCTATCTGATTTTCTGCATCGTCTTTGTGCTGCTCGCGGTGTTTTTCTTTTCGATTCATCTGCCGCACGTGGGGGAGGGCAAAATCGCGCCGGGAATCGGCGCGTTGAAATATCCGCACGTCCTGCTCGGCGTGCTGGCGATTTTCATGTATGTCGGCGGCGAAGTGTCCGTGGGCAGCGCCATCATCAATTTTCTCGGCCAGCCGAACGTCGCGGCCCTGTCGGCGCTCGAAGCCAGCAAATACGTCTCGCTATTCTGGGGCGGCATGTTGATCGGCCGTTTCATGGGGGCGGTGGAATTGAGCGAAATGAAGCAGACCAACAAGCGGCTGTTCCTGGCCGGCATACCTGCGGCGGCCTTTTTGATCATTTGCTTCGCCAGTGGATGGCAGCTGGCCGAAACGCAACTGGGCATTGAGCGCGTGGCGGATCTGTCCGGCGGCGACCTGCCCCGTTTCCTGGGCGCCTGTTTCACCCGGGGTTTTGGGATTGTGGAACTGTACCTGCCGCTGCTGGCGCTGTGCTGGCTGCTCTTTCAATTCAGCCGCGGGCTGGCCGACCGCACGCTGTTCGTCTTTTCGGGAACGATCGTCGGGTTGCTGGCCGTGGCGATTCTGTTCGGCGGCCGACCGGCGATGTGGTGCATCGTCGGTGTCGGCCTGTTCACTTCCATCGGCTGGCCGAACATCTTCTCGCTCGCGCTCGACCGGATGGGTGTTTACAAAAGCCAGGTGTCGTCCCTGCTGGTGATGGCCGTGGTCGGCGCCGCAATCCTGCCGGCGATTCTGGGGCGCGTCGCGGATGTCTGGAATCTGCAGGTGGCATTCATCGTGCCGCTGATCGCCTATGCTTATGTCGCGTTTTACGGAATCAAAGGCTGCAAAATCGGGCGCGATAAAATGCCCGAAGCGTGAAGCGGCATTGGGCTTGTTCCGTCGATTGCGTGACTGAAATGGCAAGGACAAGCCCGCAGCGAGCCGTCATTTCTCCGCGTTCTTCTCCAGGGCCTGCTTGACCCAGACGCCATAGTGTGGCGTCGGGGTGTAATCCCAATCCGCAATCAGGCAGGGCCAGGCGGTGGGATGGAAATCCCAGGCGGTCCAGTTCCAGTGGTGGGCCTCCAGCACGTCAATCATCTCCCGGTTCCATTTCTCATCGTTATAGTTCCACGCCTTGGGAAAGGCCACGGGCCCGGCCGCCGCCGCCGGCACCGGAAAAAACTACTTGGAAACCGCGGGCTTCCCGCGTTCATCCCGGGGGGTAAAATGCCCATACTTGGCCACGGCCTGGGCGCGGGAACGCACGTGAAGCTTCTCGTAAATGCGGCGGATATAGGTGACGACCGTCGCCACGGTGATGCCCAGATTGTCGGCGATTTCCTTGTAGAGATAACCGCACGCCAGCAGTTCCAGCACCTCCCGTTCGCGCGGGGAAAGATTCAGGGATTCATCCACCTGGGGCGCGGGCCGCAGAAAGGACTGCACCACCTTCCGGGCGATGTTGCTGGTCATGGGCGACCCGCCGGCATAGACGTCCTTGAGGGCCTCGAGCAGTTCATCGCGGGGGGTCTGCTTCAAAAGATAACCGCTGGCCCCCACCGCCAGGGCGTCGAAGATGTGGTCGGTGTCTTCGTAAACGGTCAGCATTACAAATTGCGTGTCCGGCAGTTGCGGCTTCAGCAGGCGCACACAATCAATCCCGCTCATGCCCGGCAGGTTGATGTCCATCAGCACGACGTCCGGCTTCTCCGCCGGCAACTTCAGCAGCGCGTTCTCGGCGCTTCCGTGCTGGCTCACGCAATTAAATCCATGGGCATTGCGCATCCAGTCCGAGAGAACCTCCCGCGCCGGCGCATCGTCTTCAACAATTGAAACCCCAATGCTCACAACCCCCTTTCTTTACACCCAATCATAAAAAGAGAATCGTCATCTGTTTTGATGACATCGTTCCCGTTTTGCTTCAATCCGATGCAAATTAACGCATCCGGGCCGGCGGGGATAATTTTATTTTTCGTTCCCCGGCCGGTTGGCGGTCCATTTATCGCCGCCGGTTTTGACCGGCGACACGCGCGGATTCGCCACGATGACGGCGGGAAACGGCCGACGGGCATGGGGCACGGCGGGATTTCTCCGGGTCCGGCAAAACGGGGGCGTGGCCTCCAATCTTGCCCCGGGTCATTAAAATCCATAGAGTTCAGCCCGTGCCGCGGCGATTTATATGCTCCACCGACGTGAACCGGCAAAAGCTGATTGCCACCGGCGTGGGGATTTTGTGGATGTTGCTGTGCGGTTTTCCGCTTTCCGCCGCCACCAATTCGTCCGTGTCGGATTACTTGATCGACGTGTGGGAGTCGGAGCAGGGACTGCCCCAGGACTCGGTCACTTCCATCGTGCAAACGCGGGATGGTTACCTGTGGCTGGGCACCTACAACGGGCTGGTGCGATTTGACGGTGTGCGGTTCAAGATTTTCGACGCCAGCAACTCCCCGAAATTCGGGGACAACCGGATCACGAGTCTGTACGAAGACGCCCACGACACCCTCTGGATCGGCCATGAAACCGGCAACCTCACCCAGATGCAGGCCGGAAAATTCCAGCCGGTGAATCTGGGGAACAACTGGCCGGGCGGAGCGATAATCGCGATCAAGGCGGATGCCGACGGGGTGCTCTGGGTGCTCAGCAAGGAAGGGGCGCTGGTCTCGTTGGAGGGGGCCCGACTGGCCGTCACGAACGCCGGGCCCCGGGATGAGGTGCCGGCGCTCGTCAGAGACCGGAACGGAGAGTTGTGGGTGGTGCGCGGCAGCCTGTCCGGGACGCTGCGAAACGGGCGACTGATGCCGCGGGCGCCCGGGGTTCAAGCGGAGACCGGCGAGGTTCAAATGGCCTGTGCGAGCCGGGATGGCGGCCTGTGGCTCACCGGCTCCGGGCGGGTGAAAAAACTGGCCGCCCAGGGAACCATCGTGGACCGGGGACCGGCTCCCTGGGGACAGGATTACGTCACGGCCATGCTCGAAATCAAAACCGGCCAGTTGCTCGTGGGAACTTTGCGGGAGGGCCTCTTCCTGCTGTCGCCTGACGGAACCGGTCTGCACTTCACGCGTCAAAACGGGCTGTCGCATGACTGGGTGCTTGACCTGTGCGAGGACCGCGAAGGAGACCTGTGGGTGGGAACCGGCGGCGGGGGCCTGGATGTTTTGCGGAAGCGGAAGGTGGAAATGGCAAAGGCCCCCGATGATTGGGGGGGACGGGCCGTCCTGGCCGTGACGCCCAGGGCGGAAGGCGGACTCTGGGTGGGGACGGAGGGCGCGGGATTGTACCAGGTGGACAACGGCGAGGTGAAACCATTTGGGCAAACGAATGGGCTGTTGAATTCCTTCATCTGGTCGATGTTTGAAGATCGCGACCGAGACCTCTGGGTGGGAACCTTTGGCGGCGGCTTGTTTGTCCGCCACGAGGGGAAATTCCAGTTTCCAAAGGGGTTGGAAAACCCGGCGGCGGTGGTCTTTGCCCTGTACCAAGACCGGCAGGGGATCATGTGGGTGGGAACCCAAACCGGTCTGGGCCGGTACGCCAACGGACAATGCACCTGGTTCACCCGCAATGACGGACTGGTGTTGCCCAATGTGCGGGTCATCACGGAGGATGCAACCGGCACCCTCTGGTTTGGCATGTCGGGCGGGGGCCTGGGCCGGCTCAAGGACGGCGAACTCGCGCAGTTCCGCCGAATGGCCGGATTGCCCAGCGATTTTGTCTGGTCGTTGCTGGCCGAGCCGGACGGCACCCTCTGGGTGGGGACTTTTGGCGGCGGCTTGTGCCGTTTGCGCGACGGGCGGTTCGCCACCATTTCCATGCGCGAAGGCCTGCCGGACAACATCATCTGTCATATCGCCGATGACGGGCAGGGAAACTTCTGGATCAGCTCCTACGGCGGAATCTTCCGGGTGCGCAAGGACGAATTGAACCGTTGTGCCGACGGCCAGTTGAAAACGGTGAATTGTCTGGTTTATGGGAAGGCTGAAGGCTTGAGCACGTTGGAGTGCTCCGGCGGTTTTCAGGCGTCCGGCTGCCAGACCCCGGACGGACAAATCTGGTTTCCCACCATCAAGGGACTGGCGGTCGTTCATCCCGCCGACGTGAAAATCAATCTCTTCCCCCCGCCGGTCGTGATCGAAGGAGTGATGGTGGATGACCAGATGGTGCCTCTGCCCGGGCCGGACCAGTCCGCGCCCGCCGCCCGGCTGCAAATTCAGCCGGGGAAACACCGCCTTGAAATTCGTTACACCGGCCTCAGCTTTGCCGCCCCGGAGAAGGTGCAGTTCAAATACCGCCTCGACGGATTGGAATCCGATTGGGAGAATGTCGGCCCGCGCCGGGTTGCCTACTACAGCTATCCGAAACCGGGAAATTACACGTTCCGGGTCACCGCCGCCAACAATGACGGCGTTTGGAACGAGAACGGAGCGTCGCTCGCGTTCACGGTCCTGCCCCACTTCTGGCAGACCTGGTGGTTCACCGGCGCGGCCGTCCTGGCCGGCATTGGCGCCGTGGGCGGCACGGTACGCTATGTCACCCGCCGCCGGTTGCAGCAAAAAATGAAACGCCTGGAGCGACAACGCGCCCTGGAAAATGAGCGGTCGCGCATTGCCAGGGACATCCACGACGACCTCGGTTCCAACCTGGCGCGAATCATGATGCTCAGCCAGTCCAACCGCGCCGAAGGGGAGGATCCGCAACAGGTCATGACCCGTCTCGGAAAGGTTTACCTGACCGCCCGGGAATTGACGCGCACCGTGGATGAAATCGTCTGGGCCGTCAGCCCGCATCACGACACGCTCGACAGCCTGGTGAACTATCTGGGCAAGTTTACCCAGGATTTTTTGAATGTTGCGGGCATTCGCTGCCGGCTGATCGTGCCCATTGAATTGCCGGCCTGGCCCCTCACCGCCGAGGTGCGCCACAGCCTTTTCCTCGCCTTCAAGGAGGCCCTGCATAATGTGATCAAACACGCGGCGGCCACCGAGGTGCACGTCTCGCTCACCCTCGCGGAATCCGGCTTCTCGGTTTCCATCGAGGACAACGGCCGGGGCTTTGACCCCGCCGGGGTTGGCGAGGTCGCGGAGCCGAACGATCCGGTGCGGATTGTGAGCGGCCATGGCCTCGCCAACATGCGCAAACGCCTCGAAGGCATCGGCGGCGAATGCCGGGTGGACAGCGCCCCCGGCAAGGGAACGCGGATTACGTTCATTGTCCGGGTGAAAAAATGATCCCGTGCCCGGCCTTGTGCCCGGCAGGCAACCCGGGAACGGGCGGGCAGTCCATCGGGCCGTCATTTCAGCCGCACCGGCGGTCAACCGGTCCATCCCTTGCGCCAAGCTTGATTGAGGGTCCTCCGGGGGTTTTGGACCGTGCGGGCAACGGGTCAGATCTGATTCCATTTGAAGGATCAATAAAATCTGCTATGGTACTGGCAATGTATTGCTTGTCTTTGTCTGACTCCGTCGAAAGCGCGGCTCAATGGAGGGCCGCCCACGGACATTAAACTTTGCGCGTTCCTGCCGTTTTAACCTTCCACTAACATCTCGATTCGACTTATGAAATTGCTATATCAAATGGCCGCCCTGGCGATTGTATTCCTTGGCTTCGCCGTCACCGCCCCGGCACAGGTAATATTCAACGAGAACTTCGACGGCGGATATACAGGCGCGTTCGGCACCGGTTCGTACCAGGGTGGCAGCCCGACAGGCACGGGAAACGCCGTCCTGGCCAGCGGCGGAAATCCGAACGGCTGCTGGCAGGAGACCATGACGGCAACCACCGGGAGTGACTATTACACCGGGCAGGTGCAGTTGATGACGGTTTCCGGAAACACGGACCCGAACCCGTCGGACTACGTGTTGTCGTTTGATGCCAAAGGCAGCCAGGCGGCCAACATCCAGTTTATTATCCAAACCTGGCAGAACAATTATTTTGGCGGCTCGCAGCTCATAAACGCGACGGTCAACAACCAATTGAACACCGCCAATACCTGGCAGACTTTCAGTGTGAACCTGGGCAGCATCACGACGGCCAGCCCAACCGGCGCGACCTGGCAGTTGGAATTTCAACTCAATGCCTCGCAGTGGGGCGGCGCCGGTCACACCGACACCCTGACCATCGACAATATTATTCTGAAGAATATTGGCAACCCCATTATGCTCACCTCATCGGTCAACCCTTCCTCCTACGGCGGCAGCGTCGCTTTCACCGCCACGGTGCAGACCAATGGGGTCACCGTAGGCAACGCCACAGGCACGGTGGTGTTTTCTTCTGCCTACAACGGCCCATTCAGCACCAACACGATGAGTGCCGGCAGCGCCACCAGTTCCTCAATCACCAATCTGCCGGTGGGATCGGATCTGATTACCGCCGTCTATTCCGGGGGCAACTATGCGGCCGGCACCAATACACTGAACCAGATCGTCAATGCCCCGTCGGGCCCGGGCGTTGCGCAGGCCGGGCTCCCGATTTACACCGACAACTTGGTGAATGGTTTCCAAAATTGGAGTTGGGCGACAGTCAATCTGGAAAATTCTTCGCCGGTTCATTCGGGCAGTTATTCCATCAGTGTTACCGACGGCGGCAATCAGGCGCTTTGGCTTCAACGTTCGGATTTTAATACCGGCCCCTACGCCAGTCTCAGTTTTTGGGTCAATGGCGGCAGCACTGGTGGCCAGCGAGTGCAGGTTTGGGGGTATCTTGATGGCGCTGGTCAGGTGGCCTATCCCTTGGGAACTTTGCCGACCAATGCCTGGCAGCAAGTCACCATTCCACTTTCAATCTTGAACGTGTCCAACAAGGCAAATTGCAGTGGCTTTTCGATTCAGGGCAACACCGGCGGGCCACAGTCAACATTTTACGTGGACGACGTTCAACTGGTGGCCGCGGCGACGCCGGCGCTGGTTCACCTGGGAGTGGATGCCGGGCAGACGTTGCAAACAGTGGATGCGCGCCAGTTTGGACTCAATACCGCCACTTGGGACGGCAGCCTGGGCAGTTCAACCACGCTGCCGTTGCTCCAGCAAATCGGTTGTCTGGCCCTGCGCTGGCCGGGGGGTTCGTCATCTGACCAATATAATTGGGCCACTGACCCGACCGGGAATGCCACCTTCAGGTATATCGCCACCAATCTGGGCGCCCAGGTCTTCACCACTGTCAATTACGGCACCGGGACTCCCGGTGAGGCAACCGCCTGGGTGCTCTCGGCCAACAAGACCAATAATTGCGGCTTCAAGTATTGGGAAGTTGGCAATGAATGCTATGGCACGTGGGAAGCCGATTCCCATGCCATTCCCCAGGATCCTTACACTTATGCCACCAACGCGGCAACTTACATTCAGCAGATGAAGGCGGCTTACCCGACCGTGCCCATCAAGGTGGGCGTCGTCGTCGTGCCGGGGGAGGATAGCTATTCCAACAACGCGACGCATTATGCCGTCAATCCGCGCACCCTCGCGACGCACTATGGGTGGACACCCATCGTGTTATCCCAGTTGAAAACCCTGGGGGTCATGCCCGACTTCCTCATTTACCATTTTTACTGGCAATACACCACCTCCGGCTGGAGCTTTTACTCCGGCTCTCCCGACAGCGACCCGCTGCTGTTGCAGGTTGCCAGCAATCCTTGCCCCCTGAGCTGGACCGACTGGGCCAGCGCCGCCGCCAACTTGCGCCAGCAGCTCAGCGATTATATCGGATCCGCCGGGGCCAACATTGAGCTATGTGTGACGGAGAACAACTGCGACGCGGGTGCCATGGGCAGGGAATCGACCAGCCTGGTCAACGCCCTCTACCTCGCCGACAGCACCAGCCAGCTCATGAAAACCGAATTCAGATCCTACATCTGGTGGGATTTGCACAATGGAGCGGACACCACCGGCGATATGGACCCGACGCTTTACGGCTGGCGGTCGAATGGTGATTACGGGGTTCTGAGCGGGTCAAACGTACCGTATCCCACCTTTTATGCTGAAAAATTGTTGCAATATTTTGCGCGGCCCGGCGATTCCGTCCTCAACGGCACCAGCGACAATCTGTTGCTCTCTGCCTATGCCGTTCATCGCACCAACGGCGTTCTCACCATGCTCGTCATCAACAAAGACATGGTCACAAACCTCAATGCGCAAATCGCGCTGACCAATTTTGCGCCGGGGACAACCGCCACGATTCAATCCTACGGCATCCCGCAGGACCAGGCGGCGGAAAACAATGCCGCGGCGTCACTGCAAGACATCGCCACGACGAACTTCCCAACCGCCGGCACGAACTTCACCTATGTATTTCCACCCTTGTCGCTGACGCTCTTTACATTTGCGCCGGGACCTTCGGCGCTTTCCGTGTTAAGCGTCCAGACCGGGCAGGTGGAGCTTCTGCTTCGAGGCCAGCCCAGCACGCCTTATGTCATCCAAAGCACGCCGGATTTGATGACGGCGTGGACCTCCGTTTCCACCAACACGCTCGTGGGGAGCACCTTGAGCATTACCGTCCCGGTTTCGATAAGCTCCCCGCGCCAATTTTACCGCGCGGTCTGGCAGCCTTGAAAAATCAGCGCAGGCTGTTTTTTATCCAACGGCATCGTTGCTCAACGCAAATGTTCGAGCCCATGGCGACCGATCCGCCTGGCTTTGGCGGCCAGGCGCATCCGCTGAACGCCGTTGACCCGGGGCTTTTGTCCAACGGCTCCCCCGGCACACGAATTTCCTCCGGGAGATGCCCGATGACATCCTGCCGGTTGCGGTTCATTCAGCCGGCGACACGGATTAAAGGCGACTCGATCGGATTCATCAGGCCATCATAATCGTCAGCGGATTGCCCTGGCAGGAATGAAAGCTGCGCACGATGAATTCGGACCCCGCGTAATCCACGTGGGCGCTGGTGTATTTCACGACCCCGCCGGCACCCTTGGGCGGCAGGTCCTTTCCCGGGTTTGGAAGTTGGAGGTTTTATAACGAGACAAATTATGCGCGAAGGCATGGCCGTTTGAGGATGTTCACCATGCGAGTGCCCGAACAATATGCCGGTTGGAAAAAACACCAGACCCAATGAAATTTTGTTTGCCCGCCGGCCGCGGGCGCGCACAATCCAGCTCAAACACACATGGCCTTCAAACATTTTGCGAAGCAGACGCAAGGCGTCGAGCTGCTCCAGCGTTCGCTCGCCCGCGGACGGCTGGGCCACGCCTACCTGTTCGCCGGCGATCAACTCGAAGATCTGGAAGCGCTCGCCCGCACCCTGGCCAAGACGCTGAACTGCCTGCAACCCGTCAAAACCGGCGGCGGGGCAACGGATTGTTGCGACGAATGCCTGAACTGCCGGAAAACCGACCGCGACACCCACGCCGACATGCATTGGGTGCGGCCGGAATCCAAATCGCGCATCATCACCGTCGAGCAAATGCGCGAGCTGATGCACGAAATCCA
>JBKQOA010000103.1:0-32878 GCA_052145735.1 Limisphaerales bacterium | reverse complement strand
TGGCCTTCGCGCCGTTCCTTTTTATTGCGGCGCGCGATTTCCTCTTCGCGCACCTGGCGGACGGATTCCGCCACCAAATCCCATTTGTTGACGACCACAATGCACGCCCGGCGGGCCTCCACGATCCGGTCCGCAATCTTTTTGTCCTGCTCGGTGATGCCCATTTCGGCGTCCAGAACCAGCACGGTGATGTCGCTGCGGGTGATGGAATCCACCGCGCGCTGGACGCTGAAAAACTCGACCGAATCGTCCACCCGCCGGGCTTTTCTCATGCCCGCGGTGTCGATGAGGACATAATTTTGCCGCACTCCGTCGGTTTCCACCTCGAACGGCACGTCAATGGCATCGCGTGTCGTGCCCGGCACCGGGCTGACAATGACCCGTGCGGAATGGGTTAACGCATTGATAATCGAGGACTTGCCGACATTGGGGCGGCCGACGATGGCGAGTTTTAGAGGTGACAGGTGACAGGTGACAGGTGACATGATTTTACCAGATTCGCCGGCTGCTGTATTCGTGTCACCTGTCACTTGTCCCGTGTCATCCGGCAGTAATGCCGTGGCCGTGTCCATCAAATCTTGAATCCCTTCGCCGTGAATGGCGCTGACCGGGAAGATTTTGTCGAAGCCGAGCTGGGAAAATTCATCCAAACCCTTTTCCGCGCGGCTCGTGTCCACCTTGTTGACCGCGACCAGAACGGATTTGCCGCTGCGCCGCAATTTTTCCGTCACCTCGCGGTCGAGCGGCACAATGCCTTCCTGCACGTTGACCACGAGGATGATGACGTTCGCGGATTCCAGGACCAGCTCCACCTGCTCCATCGCCGCCTTGACAATGATGTCGCCCGCCTTTTCGCGCCGCAGCAGGCCGATGCCGCCGGTGTCCACGAGCGTGAAGGGGCGTCCGTGCCATTCGGCCTCGGCGCTGATGCGGTCGCGTGTGACCCCGGGCTGGTCGTGGACGATGGCAATGCGCCGGCCGACGATACGGTTGAAGAGCGCTGACTTGCCGACATTGGGCCGGCCGACGATGGCAATCAGATTTGACACACAACCAAGATGGCGTAGTTCGCGCTGGTGCGGAAGGCAAAACCGGCCTGAACGCGGGTATCACATCAAATATTCTTGCTTTTCGGGCTGGTTATGCCAGAAAGGCCCGCAGTGAATCCGTTGGTTCACTGCCTTACCCAACAAACCTCAGCAAAAGGATTCGGTTATGAATGATAATGCAAGCGCAGCAGTGGGTACAGCCATGGGTGTGGGACTGATTTTGTTCTGCCTCGTCGTCGGCCTGGCTCTTTATGTCTTCTTCTGTTTTTGCTACAAACGCATTTGTGAGAAATGCGGCGTGAACCCGGGCGTTCTGATCTGGATTCCCATTGCCCAACTCGTTCCCCTGTTGCAAGTGGCCAAAATGCCCGTGTGGATGATTGTTCTCCTGCTGATTCCCCTGGTAAACATTGTGGTCTTCGTGATGATGTGGGTGAAAATCTGTCAGGCACGGGGAAAAAGCGGCTGGCTCGCCATCCTGTTATTCATCCCGATTGCCAACGTGATTTTCGTCCCGTATCTGGCCTTTTCGGAATAAAAACCAGCCCGGCCGATGCACCGGCCCCGGGCCCGCGGCAATCAAGGCGCGGCCGGTTTGACCGGACTCAACTTGAAAAGGATCACATCGTGCGCCGGCACGTCGCCATCGAAGTCCTTGTCCGTGGTTCCGAGATTTTTTGCCTGCCAGACATCACGAATTTCATAGGCGCCATTGAGAAATGTCAGGTAGGGCCAATGCACCCGGACCCGGACTTTTTCATCACTGTCATTGAAAACGCAAACGGCCCATTTGCCGTCCGACAATTCCTTGACCCAGATCTGTTTGCCCGGATGTTCCATGAACTGGTAACCTTCCTTGCCCAGCGGATCCTGATCAATGGCAATGACCTCTTTTTGGGTGAGAATGCTTCGAACCTCGTCGGGCATTTTTCGGACGTCATTGCCCGCCATCAACGGCGCCGCCAGGATGCACCACAGGGTGAAGTGCGCCCGTGATTCCGCGGGGGAAAGTCCGGGGCTGCCCACTTCCAGCATGTCCGGATCATTCCAGTGGTCCGGGCCGGCGTATTTTTCCAGGCCGATCTGGAGTTTCAGGATGTACTTCCATCCCAAGGCATACACGTCCTGGCATTCATAGCAGTCGGTGATGTCGCCGGTGGTCCGCCACAGATGCCCGACATCCTGTGCCCACAGCCAGGGTTTGTTGTTGCCCCATTCGCAGAGGCTGAAAACCATCGGCCGGCCGGCGGCGTGTAAAGCGTCGCGCATGGTCTTGTAAGTTTCCTGGGCGTCCGCCGTGCCGTGGTTGCACCAATCATATTTCAAATAGTCCACTCCCCACGAGGCATAGGTCCGGGCGTCTTGAAATTCATGCCCGCGTCCGCCGGGATAACCGCTACAGGTCTTTGTCCCCGCATCGTTATGAATGCCAAACTTGAACCCTTTTGAATGAAGATAATCGCCCAGGGCCTTCATCCCGCCGGGGAATCGCTTCGGGTCGGGAACGATGTTGCCGTCGGCATCCCGGGCGACCGCCTCCCAGCCGTCATCAATCACGATGTACTTGTAACCGGCGTCCCGCATGCCGTCGGTGATCATGGCGTCTGCCGTCTCCTTGATCAGATTCTCATCCACGTTCGTCGCAAAGGTGTTCCAACTGTTCCAACCCATCGGCGGCGTTAACGCCAGTCCCGGGAATTTCTGGGCGAACACGGAAGCGGGTAGGCACAAAATCAGCAGCAAGATGAGTCGTTTCATGGTTGTTGGTTCCTTAAACTTGGTGCAGGCATTAATTTGGTTTTCGACGCGCCCATTTTTATCCGCCGCGGCCCTTAACGTCAATATGCACGGTATCCTGTGGTGATCGTGCGTGGGAACGAAGCCAGAGACCGATCTGGCGGCGCAAGCCATTCTCAATAAGTTGCTGTTGCACCCGCATTTGACGCGCCACGCACAATGTGACGAACAATTGGCCCGCAACCAGTAAAAGGGCCAGCACGCAGAGCCCGCCTCGCAGGAGGCGGCACCAATCGCGCACACGGGTGGCCAGATCGAGCGCTTGGTCAAAAAGAAGGCCGATTGTCAGGTAACCGAAAACTGCGACAGTTGTATAATACCACGGGAATGGATACGTTATTACGGAGGTCAAATAAAAGTTCCCCAGAAAAAAAACCAGCGAAAACAGGCGAGTTGGGAGACGCAACTGCGGAAATGGCCAAGCCAGGATGGCCACAATACCCGGTGCCGTACACGTGCAGAGCAGGATAATGGATCTAGGCCATCCTCCAAAAAATGTGTATGCCGGTGTGAATACGCCGTTCAGGGAGGTCACGTCGGTCAACAATGTCCCCGGGAACACAAGCAGATTAAACAATTGTTCGCCAAGGGAAACCGGAGGCAAATTCGTTCCCTTAGCCACGATAGTATGCGGCACCGGCGACCCGTAGTAACTCCATGCCCACAGGAACCAAGGCAGATAGAGAACGGTGCAAACAAGGCCGGCCACCAAAAAACATTTCCATAAGTCCTTTCGGGATTGTCCGGCTGTCCGGTTGGGTGAAAAGATCAGGGCGCTGATTCCCAGTACGGCGATATAAACGCAACTATCCGGGCGGGTCCACATCAAACCCGCCCAACCGATGCCGATGCGAAGCATCTGACGCGGACCGGGCACCACCAGACCATGAATCGCCAGTGCCAGAAAGAAAAACAGCAGTCCTGTTTCCATGCCGTTGATGGTGAAGTTCACCAGCTTTGCATCCAGCCCCAGGAGTGCCAGGGTCAGACAGGTGGCTAGCCGATGCTGCTGCAGTCTTTGTAGCACATAAAAAAGCAAAACCATGCCGGCGGAAAACGCCGCAATGCTCGCCAGACGAAACAGCCACAACGCCAACTCCTCGGATTGATTGCCCGTAAGCCAACTGAATACCGCAGGCAACAAAACCCCCAGCGGTGAGGTGAACGAGTGCAGCCGTTCGCCGGGAGTATAAACGAGGCCGTGACCGGTTGCTAAGTTCCGGCTGCAGCGGAACGTAATCCAATAATCCTCCCAGATGTGTTGGGTGTAGATCGCAAACACCAAGGCAACAAGGAACACCGCAAATGCGATCGTGACCGCAGATCTGTTTGCCGCCAGTTTCATCGTGCGCGACGAATAGCCCCTTCGATTGCGTGGTCAAGACCGGCCGCGTGGAGTGTCCGCACAAGCATCCCAGTGGGGGTCTGAGGATACATGCAAAAGAGCATTTCTCAAATTCGGGTAAAAAGTATTTCTCTCCTGTGCTAGTTTTTGTGCTAGGGTTTCCCTCATTTCTCTGCCGGCCGGTTTCCGGACGGATTGGACGCGCGGGCGTTTTTTATCGAAGTCCGGCCGGTGAACGGTTAGTTTGGGCCCATGTTTCTGGTCGCGCTAAACAAACCAAGACAATTACTTTACCTGAGTTACATCGGGCATGTAACGCCGGAGGAGCTTCTGCGCGGTTGCGAGGACATCAAGGCCATGGCGGCAGATTTGAAGCCGGGCTTCCGCCTGCTGGCGGACTTCGGCCGGCTGGAGTCCATGGACCTCGCCTGCCGGACGGAACTCGGGCGGCTGATGGAATTGGCCGACCAAAGCGGCGTGGGCCTGCTGGTACGCGTGATTCCCGATACGACCAAGGACATCGGGGTGGATATCCTCGCCCTATTCCATTACCGGAACCGTCCCAAGTCGGTTACCTGCCGGAACCTGGTCGAGGCGGCCAAAAAACTTTCACTGTAAAGCGGGCGGAGCCGGCCCTGCGACCTCCCTTTTACCGTTCCCGCTCAGGCGAACGGAATGATTTGTGGTCGCAATATTCGCATTGCGCCTCTTCGGTCCTCGACAAACCGCGCGGCGGGTTTAGGGTTGCATCAGGATGAGAGGCGAGATTGTCTATCTTTACGCGTTCGACGTGGCGAATGAAATCATCACGCCCCGCGTGCAGGAAATCCTTTCGGAAAAACCGTTTCCATTTGAAATCCGGATGGACCGCACGCTGCCGAAGGACATGCCGCTCTACAAACCGCTCGCCATTGAGCCACACCCGCTGCCCGCCCAACTGCACGGCGCACCCGTCCGATTGCTGATTCGCATCTACGATGTGGGCGTGGTCACGGTCATGTTGCGGGTGGCGTTTGCGGTGGGTACGCTCGCCGACCTGATGCCGTTTCACAATCCGAAGCTGGAGAACGGGCAGACGCTGGACGCGGTGGCATTGAAACTGTGCGCGGAAGCTTGCGACAGTCTCAAGGATTTAATGGTGGGGCGAACGGAATTTCCACCTCCGCCGGAAGCCTACACGGTGTTTTGCCTCACCGATCTGGCCGGAGTAAATGACGTGAACCGCTGGCTGGGCGACCAGCGGCGCGAGGTGGCGGGCCTGCTCACGGAGACGCCGGCGAACCAGTTGAGCGAGGCACAGGTGGGCGAGGTGCTGCGCATCCAGCGCTCGTTTGAAAACACGGACCTGGCGGTGATTGACTGGGATGCGGCGCTGGTGGTGGACCTGACGGGTTACGTGGACGACGTGTTGTACGCGCTGGAACTGGCGAACCTGCAACTGGAGGAATTCCGGGTGATGGACCGCCGGCTCGACACATATCTCGACCGCGCCTATGACGACCTGGAGCACCGGCACCTGCCCTTGTTTGGCGCGGCTTCCAAGACCCTGCGCCATTTGCGCCGATTCCGCGTGGACGTGGCGAAGCTCACCGACGAGGTCACGCACATCACCAAATTTTTCGGCGATTGGTATCTCGCCCGGGTTTATCTTGGTGCGCGCGACCGTTTCTACCTTGACCAGTGGCGGGCCAGCGTGGAACAACGCCTTGCCCAGCTGGACAAGCTTTACAGCGTCTTTCACACCGAGTTGAACGAGCAAAGAATGCTGTGGCTGGAGGCCATCATCGTGATTTTCTTCGCCATCGATTTGTTGATCCTGGTGTTCGTGAGGCGGTGACCCGGCGGCCGGCGCTTTGATTTGGCCAGGCGCGTTCCTTCGTGGTTTAATTCCCGCGTTGCGATGCACCCGCTGATCCAGGAAATTACGACCGCCCACACGCCGGAATCGCTCGTCGAAAATCTGCGGGCCGAGCCGGGCGTCGTCCTGCTGCGCACGTCGTCATTCGACTCGCCCGAGGCGCGGTATTCGTTCGTTGCCGCGCTGCCGTTTCTCATCTTCCGTTCCTTCGGCTCGCGCTGCGAAATCTCCCGCCCCGTAGCCGTCCCGCAAGGCGGGATGAATCTGCGGACGTCCACGACAAACAATTCTCCGCCGTTTCACAACGGCGGCCATGTTCAATTCGGCAATCCGTGGCGGGTCCTGGATGCGCTGCTGGCGCGCTGCGAAATGCTGGATGAAATCGACCTGCCGTTTCCGCTCGGCGGCTGTTTTGGCACGTGGGGCTACGACTTGAAAAATTTCATCGAGCCGAAACTTCCGCGCCGCGCCGTCAATGACCTCGAACTGCCCGACTGTCAGGCCGGCTTTTATGACAGCCTGGTCGTGTTCGACCATCACCTCGGCAAGACATTTGTGGTTTCGACCGGTTTGGCTGACGACGGTTCGCGCAGCGAGCAGCGGGCGGGGGCGCAAATGGAATTTTGGCAGACACATTTGAGCAATACCTTTCCCATGAACCTCCTGGGAGCGCCGGCGTCCCGCCGCCCAGACGAGAGCCAAAAGCCGGAACTCACCGGCGAGACGCCAGCGCTCCCGGGAACTGCGCCCGGGTTCATGGGGCGGACGAGCGTTATCTCGAATTATTCTCGCGCCGATTTCCTTTCCGCCGTCGAACGCGCGCAGCGATACATCCGCGCCGGGGACATTTACCAGGTGAACCTGTCGCAACGGCTCACCGCGCCGTGCGATGTTTCCGGCTGGGAATTGTTTCAACGGTTGGGCGTGGTTTCTCCCGCGCCGTTTTCCGCGTTCTTCGATTGCGGTGATTACCAGGTGGCGTCGTCGTCACCGGAATTGTTTTTGCGTTTGAGCGGTTCACACATCCAGACGCGGCCCATCAAGGGCACGCGTCCGCGCGCCGCCGACCCGGCACGCGACGCGCAACTCGCCTACGAACTGCAGACCAGCGCGAAGGAACTCGCCGAGCTGGTGATGATCACCGATTTGCTGCGCAACGATCTCGGCAAGGTGTGCGAGTTCGGTTCGGTGCAGACGCCGGAACTGGCGCGGCTCGAACGGTTCGCACAGGTTCAACATCTGGTCTCAACCGTCGAAGGCCGGTTGCGCCGGAACGTGACGCATCTGGCGGCGCTGGCGGCGTGTTTTCCCGGCGGCAGCATCACCGGCGCGCCGAAGTTCCGGGCGATGGAAATCATTGATGAACTGGAGCCACTGGCGCGCGGGCCGTATTGCGGCTGCCACGGTTATCTCGGTTTCAACCACGAGAGTCAGTTGAGCATCACCATCCGCACGGCGGTCTGCAAAGACGGGCTGGCGCATTTCAACGTCGGTGCCGGCATCGTCGCCGATTCCGATCCCGCAGCGGAATACGAGGAGACGCTGGCGAAGGCGGCGGGTTTTCTGGCCTCGCTGCAGTTGCCCATGCTGCGGGAGATTCTCTCTGTGCCGGCGCGCGCATGAGAAGGTTGCCGTTGGGATTTTTCTGCTCGCAGAAACACAAGGTTTCGGGTAGTTGAAGGGTTATCAGGAATTGAGACCCATGATTGTTTTTCTCAACGGCCGGTTCGTGCCCGAAACACAAGCCGTCGTTCCCGTCAACGACCGCGGTTTCATGTATGGCGACGGGCTGTTTGAGACCATGCGCGTCGTGGGTGGCCGGCCGTTTCGTCTGGCGCAGCACCTCGAGCGCCTGACCCGTGGCGCGGATTTTCTGAAAATCAAATGTCCGTTTGCGCCGAAGGAACTGCAGGAGTTTGCCGGTCAACTCATCGAACAAAACCGGATGCCCGAAGCGATCCTGCGCGTAACTCTGACGCGCGGGCCGGGCGAACGCGGTTACGCGCCCAAGGCCGATGGACGGCCGACGGTCGTGATGACGCTGCACTCCGCGCCCCCGTGGGACCCGCCGGAGCAGTGGAACCTCGTCACCTCGTCGTATCGCATTCCGGCCACGGATCCGCTTGCGTCGTTCAAGACCCTGAACAAACTCACGCACGTCATGGCCCGTAGTGAGGCCATGGAACAGGGCGCGGACGAAGCCTTGCTCGTCAACACGAACGGCGAAGTCGCCGAGACGACGAGCGGTAATTTGTTCTGGGTGTATCAGGACAACATCTGCACCGTGCCCACGGGCCGCGGGGTGCTGCCCGGCATCACGCGGGCGGTGGTGCTGGAAATCTGCCAGGCGCTCGGCCTGCCGACGAACAAGCGCGTCATCAAACCCGGGGCGTTGCGGAACTCCGAGGGCATTTTCATCACCCAAAGCGTGCTCGGCGTCGTGCCGGTGGCGGCCTTCAACGGGGAGCCGGTCGCGCCGTCGCCGCTGGCGGAGCAGATTGCGCGCGCGTACTGTGAAATGCTGGTCCAGCCATAAGCCTGCCGGACATGGTTAATCTTTGGGATTAGTCATCGTCAAATCGTTTCTGGCCCCATTGCAACCGGTGGTTTCGGCGCTATTTTTAGGTGGCAACCAACGATGATGAACGTGGCGCTCGCCACCGGTTTTAAAATGAAAGGCCGTTATGATCGCCAATGCCAGCGCTGAACAATGTTTGTCTTTCATCCATAGCCAGCTCCAAGTCCCGGGCCCACACGGTGAATCCGTAAAAAAAACTGTGCGCCGGGCAGTAACAATTTCGCGGCTGGCGGGTTCCGGGTCATCCGTCGTCGCCGAAAGGCTTGCCCATTATCTGCAGCAGCATTCGTCCGGCGATGCCTGTCCGTGGACGGTATTCGACCGCAACCTGATGGACAAGGTGCTGGAAGACCACAATTTGCCGACCCGCCTGGCCAAATTCCTGCCTGAGGACCGCGTCTCGCAACTGGAAGATATTCTGGCGGATGTGTTTGAAGTGCATCCGCCATCGCAGACCGTCATTTATCAGAGCACTGAGACAATTCTCAGGCTGGCCGATCTGGGCAACGTGATCCTCATTGGCCGCGGCAGCGCCGTCATCACGGCCGAACTGCCACACGTGCTTCATGTCCGCCTGGTCGCCCCGCTGGCAAAACGCGTCGAACATGTCAGCCAGTTTTACCGCCTGACCGAGACCGAAGCGCACAAGTTCTGCCTGAGCCAGGACCGGGGCCGGGAACGTTATCTCAAAAAGTATTTCAACGCCGACATCAATGACCCGCTGCTCTACCACCTGGTTGTCAATACCGGCCTGATCGGCTGCGATGAGGCCGCGAAATTGATTGGCGACGCGGTCCTGCATTTGGACCAGGGATGACTTAGGTCTTGGGTTGCCGTTTTGTCTGTGGCTTAATCTCCGCGTGCCTCGCGACACCCAACAACGTCCTGCCCGCGCGCGACGCAAACCGCGCGGGGGGAGAGGCTTTCGCTGGTTGCTCGTGCTGGCCATCCTGGCTTTTCCCATCGGGTTCTGGTGGCATGCACATTCGAAAAAGGCCGTCGCGCCCCGGCACGTCGCCCCGGCCCGGGCGCAACCGAAGCCGTTGGTGCTGGGCCGTCAGGCGCCGGGGGATTTCCCGCGCCCGGTGCATGGGGTCTTTGAAGCGCAGGTGGCGTTGGCCCGCCGGGGGATTTCACCGGGTTCGATTGATGCCGCGCTGGGCTCGCAAACGCGGGCGGCCATTTCGGTCTTTCAGGAAACCCAAAACCTCCCCCGCACGGGGTTGCTCGACACGAACACCGAGGCGCGGCTCACGCTCGACGCGCCCATCCTGACGACTTACGCGGTCACGACCAATGACCTCGCCCACCTCCAGCCGATCGGCAAAACCTGGCTCGCCAAATCGCAGCAATCGGCGCTCGATTACGAAACCGAACTTGAACTCGTCGCGGAGAAAAGCCATTCCCATCCCGAACTGATCCGGCGGCTCAACGTGGGCATAAATTGGACAAACATCGCACCCGGCACGGTCCTGCACGTTCCTGCTGTGGAATATCCGGTGCCGGCGGACAAGGCGGCGTTTGTGGTCATCCATCTCTCCGAAAAATTCCTAGAGGCGTTCGACGCCGAAACGAATCTGATGGCGCATTTCCCGTGCAGCATCGCGCAGCATGTCGAAAAACGGCCGGTAGGTGAATTGCGCGTCATTGTGGTCGCTCCCAATCCTGATTATACTGTGGACCCGGAACTTTTTCCCGAGGCGGTCGAGCTACAGGCCATTGGCCACAAGCTGATTTTGCCGCCCGGTCCGAATAATCCCGTCGGCGTGGCGTGGATCGGCCTGGACAAGACCGGTTACGGCATGCATGGCACCCCCAACCCGGAGCAGGTTGGGCGCACCGAATCGCACGGCTGCTTCCGCCTGGCGAACTGGGACGCGGAATATTTGAGCAAGGTCGTCTGGGTCGGGATGCCGGTTCTGGTTGAACCCTGAAAAGGCCGGCACGGATGCCGTCCGACGTACAGTCGCAACGGCAAACCCTTCAAGCCGGGCAAGACCTTTTACCCTTCGCCATGAATTCCCATCGGCCGCAGCCTAGGGAATCACTGCCCGATAAAACCGCGAGTTGGAATTGGTTGCCGCCGGGTCGCGAAAATTAAGCGTCGTATTGGTGCCGACAAAATTCGTCAACGTTGCCCAGTTCACCAGGTTCGTCGAGAACTGAAGGTGACCGTTGAGATTGGATGAAATTTGCAAAGTAAAGATCAACCCGGTGCTGGTCAGCGGCTGGTTCAGGGCAAAATCGAGCTGCAGCTTGAAGGTGTTGCTCGACAGCACGCTCACGCTGCTCGTGGCGGAATAGTTCCCGCCCAGATCCACCGCATACGCCTTCACCGTGTTGGTGCCGACCGCCAGGGTCACGGTGGCGGTCCAGTTGGTATAGCTGTTGGTGGTGGTGGCCAGGTACCACCCGCTGGTCAAAAGCTTGTTGGTCAACTGATACCAGACCGCGCTGACTTTCCAGTTGTCGCCGGCCGTGCCCGTGACGGTTGCCAGGGCGTTGGCCATGTGCTGGCCGGCCGTGGGCGCGGTGATGGTCAGGGTTGGCCTGGTCACATCGGCAAAGGTCGCTTGCAAGGTCAGGTTGGAGGCCATCATGAACAAAAGGTTCGTTTTGGTCGTGGTGGCGCCGCCGATCCAGTTGGTCGAAGTCACCCAGTTGGAGAACACGAAGCCGCTGGCGGGCGCGGAGGTGATGCTGTAATTGCGTCCGATCTCCAGCCAGGCGTTGCTGTAGTTGGGGGAAAACGTTCCCAGACCAATAACCCGGATTTGCAGTTGGTTGGTCACCACGAATTGGAAGCTCACACTGTTGGTCGCGGAAAGATTGCCGCTGGTGTCGGACGCATAGGCTTGCACCACATTGGTGCCCGGCATGAGCGTCACTCCCGCCGCCCAGTTCGTCCAGTGGTTGATGTTCGTCGCCAGGTTCCAACCCCCGCCATTGATTTGACAAACCACGTTGCTCACCTGCCAATTATCCCCCGCCGTCCCTTTGACGGTAAACACGGCATTGCTCACCCGCTGGCCCGCCGCCAGGTTGGTGATGCTCACGGTCGGTTTGTTCGTGTCCGCAAAGTTGACCTGCAGGGTCAGGTTCGACGCCATCATGAATTGCAGATTTGTCGTGCTGATCGTCGTGCCGCCGATCCAGTTCGTCGAGACCACCCAGTTGGTGAACACAAATCCACTGGCGGGAGCGGAGGTGATGCTGTAATTGCGTCCGATCTCCAGCCAGGCGTTGCTGTAGTTGGGTGAGATGGTTCCCAGACCGCTCATCTGCACCTGCAACTGGTTGGTCGCCACGTAATCCATGCTGACGCTGTTGGTTGTGGACTTGTTGCCGGCCAGATCCACGGCATACGCCCGGATCAGGTTGGTGCCCGGCAACAAGTTCACCAGGGCACTCCAACTGGTTGTGCCCACTGCATTGTTCCAACCGCTGCCGTTGATTTGGCAAACCACGCTGCTCACCTGCACATTATCGCTGGCCGTGCCCGTGACCGTAAAGGTCGAGTTGCTCCAGCGCTGACCCGCCGTGGGCGCGGTAATTGTGTTGGTCGGCCTGGTCACGTCCACAAAATTGGCGGTGAACGTCAGGTTCGACGCCATCGTGAACTGCAAGGTCGCTCCGTTGGTCGTAATGCTGCCCGTCCAACCTGTGAAGCTGAAACCCGTCCCGGCCGTGGCGGTCATTGAATAGTTCTGCCCGATTTGCAGCCAGGCACCATTGTAGTTCGGACTTATCGTCCCGGTCCCGTTGGTGTTCACAGTCAATACCGCGCTGACCACATAATCAAAAATCACCGAGTTGGTCTTGGACACATTGCCACTGGTGTCCACGGCATAGGCTTGAACCGTGTTGCTGCCTTGAACCAATGTCACCTGGGCCGTCCAATTGCTCCATTGGTTGGCCGAGGCGGGGGTCGCCGGGTTCCAGCCGGTGTTGTTCAATTGATACAGGACGTTCGACACCGCCACGTTGTCTCCGGCCTTGCCCGTCACCGTGTAAAACGCGTTGCTCACCTGCAAACCCGGCGTTGGCGCCGTGATTTGGTTGGTCGGCGGGACAGTTTCCGCCGTGACGGCCAGGGTGACGACCGCATTGGTTCCTCCGGCACAATTGTTGATCGTGACCGAGTAGGTTCCGGCACTGCCATATTGAATATTATTAATCGTCAGGGTGTTGGTGGTGGCGGATGGGATGATGACATTGTTGTTGTCATACCACTGATAGCACATCGGCGGGCTGCCGGTCACGACGAGGGAAAGTGTTACATTGGTGCCCAACGAGGCGGTCAGGGGCGATGGCAGATTGGTGGTGATGACGGGCGGCGCGTCGAACGGAACGTTCGCCGAACGGCTCAACGTCCACGTTCCACTACCACCTGAATTACTGAAAGTCCCTCCAATTTTGAGGGTCGCATTGGTCAGCGTGCCGGATACCGTGGATCCGCTGGCGGTGTCCGCAGTGGTAAATTGGTTGTTGGAGTCAAGCTGGCCCAGACCTCCGTCATTCTGCGCCCCGTTGTGGAAAAGGCAGTAAACCAGCTGGCCATGGGCAGATAAAACAGCTTTGAGTGTACCAGACACGGCTTGGCCTTGATGGGTGCCGGACCAGATTCCGCTGTAATTGCCCGCCGCGCTTTGGAAGGGGCCCAACGGCGATTGCAGGCTGCCATTCAACTGCACAGAATCACCATTGGTGAAATCCAGCTCGCCAGAAAACGAGCCGTCTTTGGACATCCAACCGGAACCGGAAACGCCGGCCACGCTATTGCTGTTGAACTGCCAGTTGCCGTGCGGGTCCACATTGAATTGTGCGCCTACGCCACCCGATTGCTCTCCATCAAAGTTTTGAAAACTGTCAAAATCGTAGCCCACGACGGTCGCCTGCCCGTTCGTGCTGACCAAAACGCCAAACATGCCGGCATTGGGGTCGTTGAAGTTAATGTCATAAACCTGGCCGCCATAGATTCCAGCATAAGAATAAAAAATCTGTCTCAACTTGGCCTCTGTCAAATACGCCGGCACATTCAGCAAAATTCCTCCGAAGGTGTAATCCGGCAGGGTGTTGTTGACATAACTGCTGCCATTGAACTGCGGCAAAAGACTGCGCAAGGTTTTGGTTCCGGCAAAATAATTGCCGAGATCAAGCGAGGCAGGCGTATTGGTATTGAACGGCACCGGTCCGTTCAGGGAAAGCAGGACATTCGTCAGGGAATCACGAAAAACCGCCTCGCCCGCCACCTCCTTCGGTTCAAGAATGAACAGCCCCTGGCCCGGCGGGCGGGTGTTCCGGATAAAATCCGACGCGGCCAGATAGAACGCAATCACATTGGTGAATGCGGCTTCCGAGTTCGTCAGATCGGCGGCATTGTTTTGCGTGAGCAGGCTCGGGTAAATGGCGAGCACGGCCTGGATGGTCAAACCATTCGTTTGCGAGAGGAGTTGCAATTGCCTGGCCACGACGTTGCAATTTTGCGCGTTCAGCGTGTAGCCGAGGAACTCCGCCGTATACAACTCCGCCTGCATCAGCAGGAAGTCGCCGTAATCCACCGTGACGGCCTCGCTGTCGGTTTCAGCAGCGGTCAGGGACAGCGTGAATCCCGGGTCGGTGATGCGGGATAGATTGGTCCCGGAGGCTCCCAGCGCGACCATGACGTTGGTGCGGAAGAACGCAATCGCCACGGAGGTGTTGTTGGTCGGGAGGATGGTGTCGCCATTGGCATCCTTGGGAAGAGTTGACGTCCAGTTGTAGAGGTTGCGCCCGCTTTTGGGAAATCCAAGGTTGTTCAGAAAATTGCTGCCCGCCGGCTGCTGGGGCAGAACCAAAAGTCGGGTCACCGCCAGGAACGCATTGGCCGTTTCATTCGTGGACGACAAAGTTACTGCCGCGTTGAAATTCGAATAGGCGCCAGACAGGTTTTGCTGCGTCAGGCATACCCGGCCTGCTGCCACGTATTGGTCGGCGGTTTGCGCTAATAATGTGGATGCAGCAAAACAGAGCGCCAGCGTGAGCAGTTTATGGTTTTTCATTTTGAGTTCCTTGTTTGATCGTGTTGGTTGTAAATTGGCCGGTGAATAAATCCCATTGGATGACCTCGTTGGGGCGCGTCCACACAACCAGTCCGGACTGTCCCTCCGCCCGCAGTTCGGCACGCGGCACAGCGAACTGTTCACCTCCCGACCGGACGGTGACGCCTTCGAGGCGATAGACCGTTGAAGCAGCGTTGATTGGCGGATAAACCTGATTCGCGCGTAACCGCGGCAGTTTTTCCTGCGGGAAGAACACAGTGAAGTCGCGCCATTCAACCGCGCCCCGGCGCACTCCCGGCGCGGGATCAAATTGAAGGCCTGCCAGCCAGTTGGTCTGTGGGCCGGCCTGGGCAAACTCCAGACGCACCCCCTGGGCGACCAGCACGGGCAGCAACTTGATGTGAAAGAAACCCAGCCGGCGATGGTCGGTGAAAACACTGTCAATCTTCAATGTCGCCACCGGCTTGAAAAAATCATCTCCGTAAATCACGCTCTCCACGTTGCTGGCCTGGAGGGTGCCGTGAAGCCCCGCCGCCGGTGCGCATACAGGGAGGCAACCGATCACCAGCGCGCTGAGCGCACCAGCCAAACACGTCACCAGACGCGCGGTTCCCTGTGCGTTAAATTTCATGCTGACCTGACCACAATGCCGGCTTCCGATTAATTGACAGCCCGTGCCCAGCCGGGCCTTCCTTGAACGTCTTATAGAGATCACCGTTGCAGTTACGCCCGGCGCGAAAATACACAAGCGCATTCTTTAACCAAGCAAAGTTTTAAGAAATGGTTCAAATCTGGATTAGCTGCGCCATCGGAAATATCAACCCGTGACTGGCGCCGATTCCAAAAAGACGGGCAAATTATCATTGCCGGGCGGCAGGTCATGGCCTAATTGTTAGGCAAATTCAACAAAGGAAATTTATGATTATTGGATTGATCATTGCCGCGGTGGTGCTGGTTGGCGTGCTGGTACTCATCGGCTTCGTCGTCGGCGTCTATAACAAACTGGTGACGATGCGCAACCGGTACAAGAACGCTTACGCGCAGATTGACGTGCAGCTCAAGCGACGTTACGACCTGATCCCGAATCTGGTTGAGATCGCCAAGGGCTACATCAAGCACGAACGCGAGACGCTGGAGAATGTCACCAAGGCGCGCAACATCGCCTACGCCGCGTCGCAGGCCGCCGCCGCCAATCCCGGCGACGCCAGCGCCATGAAAAGTCTCGTCTCCGCCGAAAGCGGCCTGGCCGGCACCTTGAGCCGCCTGATGATGGTTTCCGAACAGTATCCCGACCTGAAGGCCAACCAGAACATGATGCAGCTCACCGAGGAGCTGACGTCCACTGAAAACAAAATCTCCTTCGCGCGGCAGGCTTACAACGACTCGGTCATGGTATACAACACCGACCGCGAAGTGTTCCCGAGCAACCTCGTCGCCGGCATGTTCAACTTCGGCCCGGCGGAACTGTTCGTCATCGACAAACCGGAACAAAAGGACGCGCCGAAGGTTTCTTTTTCGTAAATGGGCCGTAGGAGCCGACGTGTGGAGGCTCTAATTTATTTGCGATATTGGATTTACGATGGACGAGTCTCGTTGCCATCCGGGCACATCGCGTAAATCGGATATAGTGAGCCTCGTTACCTCGGCTGCTACAGGCAGGAATTAAAATGGATTTCTTCGCCCAACAAGACAAGGCCCGCCGCAAAACCAAGCTGCTGGTTTTTTATTTTGCCGCCGCGGTCGTCATGATCATTGCGATGATTTATTTCGCCGTGTTGCTGGGTTTCTTTTACGCCGGCGCACACCATCACCATTACGATGCGTCGTCACCGTCGTTTGTCCTGTGGGACCCCCGGGCTTTCCTGGGCGCCACCCTCGGCACGCTGGCGGTCATTTTCATTGCCAGCGCCTACAAGACCAATGAACTGTCCGGCGGCGGCAGCTCGGTCGCCACCTTGATGGGCGGACGGCCCGTGAATCCCAAAACCACCGACCCGGACGAGCGCAAGCTGCTCAACGTCGTCGAGGAAATGGCCATCGCTTCCGGCGTGCCGGTGCCGCAGGTCTATGTGCTCGACCGGGAACAGGCCATCAACGCCTTTGCCGCCGGCCACACCACCGGCGACGCCGCCATCGGCGTCACGCGCGGTTGCATCCAGATGCTGTCGCGCGACCAGTTGCAGGGAGTCATTGGCCATGAGTTCAGCCATATCTTGAACGGCGACATGCGGCTGAACATCCGGCTGATCGGAATTCTCTTTGGCATTCTTTGCCTTGCGACCATCGGCCGGATTTTGCTGAGCGTGCGCAGCCGCGACAGCCGCGGCAACGCGGTGCCTATGCTGTTCGGCGTGTTGCTGTTGCTCATTGGTTCCGTCGGCGTTTTCTTTGGCCGTTTGATCCAGGCTGCCGTCAGCCGGCAGCGCGAATTTCTCGCCGACGCCTCGTCCGTGCAGTTCACACGCAATCCCGGCGGCCTGTCCGGCGCGCTCCAGAAAATCGGCCGGTACAGCTTCGGCTCGCGCCTCGAATCCGAGCACGCGCCCGACATGTGCCACATGTTCTTCGGCAACGGCGTGGGCGAATCCTTCTTCGGCCTCCTGGCCACGCATCCGCCGATTCCCGACCGCATCCGGGCCATTGACCCGGCCTGGGACGGCACCTTTCCACCGCTCGACAAAGAACAGATCGAGGTGGTCAAACGCGCCGCCATTTCCGAACTGGAGCACGCCCCCCAGACGCTGCCGAATATATTTGGCACGGTGCTGGGCGGCGCGGTCATCGCCTCGGGCGAAGACGCCCCGCCGCCGGTCATCCGCTCGCGCACCGTGCTGCCGAACCTGGGCAATCCCACGCCGCTGCATCTCAAGTACGCCGAACAATTGCGGGAATCGCTGCCAGACAGCGTCAAGGCCGCCGCGCGCGAGCCGCTGGCCGCCGCCGCGCTGATTTACGCGCTGTTGTTGAGCGACGACGACCATCAGCGTGCGGCGCAAATCGCCGGAATCGAAAAGCGCTTTTCGCCGTCAGTTTCCGCAAAAGCCGCCGCGCTGTTCCCAGATGTTTCCGCCGCCGCGAAACACGCGCATCTGCCGATGGTGAACCTCGCGCTTGGCGCTCTGCGGCATTTGACCGCCGACCAGTTCACGCAGTTTTCGCAGACGCTCCAATGGCTCATCGAGAGCGACGGCCGGATTGAACTGTTCGAATTCGTGCTGCAAAAAATCGTCCTGCACCACCTGGCACCGCAATTCACGGGGACGCGCCCGCCGGTCGCCCAATATTACACCATCAAGCCGCTCGTGCCCGACGGTGTCGTCATCCTGTCCGCGCTGGCCAATGTCGGCAGCAGCGATGCCGCTGAAATCCAAAAGGCCTTTGCAACCGGGGCGCCGTATTTGCGCGCACCGGCGGATGTGGACTGCGCGTTGCTGCCACGCGAGCAATGCGGTGTGGACAGGATTGACGGCGCTCTCAATCGCCTCGCCCAAGCCGTGCCGACCATCAAAAAGAATCTGATTGAAGCGTGCGTCCATGCTGTCGGCGCCGACGGGGTGATGACGGAAAGCGAAGCCGAACTGCTCCGCGCCGTTGCCGACACGTTGGATTGCCCAATCCCGCCGTTCGTCCAGGCGGAATAAGCGGCGACCTCATTCCACTTCCAAAACCACCACCGACTTGGCCGGCAGGGTGGTGATGAATCCGTTGTCCGTCAACTTGAACGCGCTGAATTCAGCCGGCTTCACCGTGTCCGGCTGGTCGAAGGTGTTGTGCGCGCTCATTTCCGGCGCGGTCAGGATCCGGCCGGAAATTTTCTGCGCCTTGGCCCCCGGCAATTCGCACGGGAGGTCAACGGATTGATGGGGATTCAGGTTGCACAACGTGACGTGGATTTTGCCCGCCTTGTCGCGCGAGGCGGAAGCGCTGACCGCCGGGATGGTTTTGTCGCCGAAGGCATAGTCCACGCATTGCAGATCGCTCGGCAGCAGCGTGGCGTCGTGATGGACGGTGTCCATTTCAAACACCCAGTAACTTGGCGTGACGGTCATCTTTTCGTTGTCGGTCAGGATCATCGCCTGGAGCACGTTGATCATCTGGGCGATGTTCGCCATCTTCACGCGGTCGGCGTGGTTGTTGAAGATGTTCAAAGTCAGGCCCGCCACCAGCGCGTCGCGCAGCGTGTTTTGCTGGTAAAGGAAGCCGGGATTCGTTCCCGGCTCGACGTCGAACCAGTCGCCCCATTCGTCCACGATCAGGCCGACTTTTTTCTGTGGATCATACTTGTCCATGATGGCGGAATGTCTGGCGACGTATTGTTCGATGACCAGCGCGTGCTTGAGCGTGTTGAACCAGTCCGCCTCGTTGAATTCCGTGGCGGAACCCTTGTGCGCCCAGTTGCCGGTGGGCAGGGTGTAATAGTGCAGCGAATAGCCGTTCATCGGCGTCCCGCCGTGTTTCAGCCGGTCGGCGTTCCGCTGCATCAAAACTTCGGTCCAGTGATAATCGGATTCCAATCCGCCGCTGGCGACGCGGTAGATGTCGTTGCCGGGATAGTTTTTTACAAAAGTGTCGTAGCGGCTGAAATTGTCGGCATAGAACTCCGCCGTCATGTTGCCGCCGCACCCCCAGCTTTCGTTGCCGACTGCGAGGTACGGCACTTTCCAGGGCTGTTCGCGGCCATTTTGCCGGCGCAGGTCGGCCATGGGCGAATGCGCGTCCGAAGTCATGTATTCGACCCACTCCATCAATTCCTCCACCGTGCCGCTGCCAACGTTGCCGCAGATGTATGGCGCCGCGCCGATTTGATCGCAAAAATCCATGAACTCATGGGTGCCGAAATGATTATTTTCCGTCACGCCGCCCCAAGTGGTGTTGATCATGGCCGGCCGGTTGGTGGGTGTGCCGATGCCGTCCATCCAGTGATACTCGTCGGCAAAACAGCCGCCGGGCCAGCGCACCACGGGCACCTCGATTTTTTTTAACGCGGCGACGACGTCTTTGCGGATGCCGCGGGTGTTGGGAATGGGGCTGTCTTCGCCCACCCAGATGCCGCCGTAGATGCAATGGCCAAGATGCTCGGAAAACTGACCGTAAATATTGCGGCTGATTTCCGCGCCCGGCTGATCGGCATGAATGACCAGCCGGTTGGTCTTGATGACGGGTGCCGGCGGCTGAGGCTGGGAGGGAGATTGAACCGCACTTGGCGCCTGAGCCACGGGCGGCCGGGGTTGGGAGCTGGAGCAACCGGCCCAAAGACCGAGACCGAGGATGGAAAGGGCAGCGCAGGATTTGATGTTCATGGCACATATTCAAAGGGAGTTTGCGCCGGACACAAGCAAAGTTTTTGGAAAATGAGACCCGATTTGGCCTGGTTCTCTTGTTGTCGGCTGGACACGTCGGTTGCGTCTTTAATGCCTGGTCTCAACCAGGATTATTCGCCGTACCGTGGAAGAAGGCAAAGCCAGGAGAGACTTGTTCTCCTCTTGCATGCAAGTTAACGTTGGCCGCTGTCTCTCCCATGAGAACCGACCCCAAAATGAACTCGATGGCTGTTGAGGCAACCACCCTGGGCCGCCGGGTTGTCGATTATCTCAAACGCAAACCCGGCATGGTTTGGCGGATTCTCCCGGGACTTTTGTTGTGGTTCTCTTTCATCAAGCTTCCGACCACCACCAGCCGGGGGTGGGGCTCGCAATCGTGGGAGGCCGTTCTTTCCTTTGCCGCGGCTCATCATTTGCAGTGGGGACAGGACATCGTCTTCACGTACGGCCCGCTGGGATTTCTGACTTCTGACTATTACTGGGGAAACCACTTCTGGCCAATCCTCCTCTGGTCCTTTGCGTTCTCGCTGCTGTTGACGACTCTGCTGTTGCGCTTTTCAGGGCGGGTCATTCTGCCGGTTCGCATTGTTCTGTACGCCGGCCTGCCATGGTTGACAATGCCCCACTCCCTGGATCTCGGAATTGATCCGCTTTGCCTGTTTGCCATCACCCTGGCTGGAGTTGCCTGTCTCCCCGAGGAACGACCGGGCATCCCCCTGCTGATGGCTGCGGGTTTGATACTGGGCTTGTCAAGCCTGATCAAATTCACGTTTTGCCTTTATGCGATTTTTGCGCTGGCGACCATAAGCGTGGCGTACTTGATTCGCCGGTGTCTGTGGCCGGCGGAAGTTGTTCTCGGAAGTGCGTTGGCGTCATTCCTGGCGGCGTGGTGGTTGACCGGCCAGAACATTTTTCATATCGGGCTCTGGTTCCGGTACAGCCTGCAAATTGCTTCCGGATATTCAGCCGCGATGTCGTTTGCTCCGTTCGATTCGGACCTGGTTCTCGGTATTCTCATCTGGCTGTGCCTGATGGGGATGTTATTGATTCATGGTTGTGGTTCCACGGACCGGTGGAGGCAAACCCCAAAAGTCTGCCTTCTCGTGACGGGAATATTTCTGGCCTGGAAGGAAGGATTTGTGCGGGCCGATAATGTTCACGTCATGGTCTTCCTGGTTTATGCCTCGCTCATGTCGGCTACGATGCCCGCTCTGCTCGGGGTGTCCGAGAAAAGGCGGCTTTTGTTTCTCCCCCTGACGGCGGTAACCGTTTTGTTCGCCCTGGCGCCACTCACCATGCGGGAATCAGCCTTTGTCGTAGCCATGAAGACCAATGCCGCGCCCAAGTTGACGGACACGTTCACCGCCCTCTTCCGGCCCGTTGAGTTCAAACACCGCCTGGAAGCGAATCTCGAGTCCAGACGCAGCCTAGTCCTGCTGCCGCGGGTTGCGGCAATCGTGGGCAACGCGCCAGTGGGGGTTTTGAATACTGACCAGGACGTCGCGATCCTGAACGGATTCAATTACCGGCCACAACCGGTTTTTCTATGTTATTCCGCCTACACTCCGGAATTGCAGCGCCTGAATTCGGAATTTTTTGATTCCGCGGCAGCTCCCGAGTACGTGCTTTGGCGGTACGGCACCATGGATGTGCGCTTCCCAACCCTGGATGATGGTCGGATGATCCTGACGCTTCTCAATGGCTATTCGCCGTTGACGAAGGAGGGAGATTGTATTTTGTGGAAACGCAATGTCTTGCGCGGCCCGGGATACTCTTTCGCCGAACGGAACAATGTCGAAGGTTTGCTCGATCAATGGCTCCCGATCCCCGCCCAGGCGACATGGATGAAGATCGAACTGCACGAGACCTGGCACGAAGCCGTCCAGAAGTTCTTTTGCCGGGCATCGATGCCCGCCATGGAAATTCGTCTCGAGGACGGGCGAACGATGAAATATCGCCTGGTTCCGGGCATGGCACAATCTGGTTTCGTCATCAACCCGTTGCTCGACTCCGAAACCGACTTGTTGCGTCCATTCTTGAAGGAAGGCAAACCCGTTCGCGTGACCGCGGTAAGGGTCTATTCAAAAAAGTGGTGTTTCGATGATTCAGTTCATTTTGTGTTGGAGAAAATCGAAGGCATCCCGGCGCTGCAATGCGGGCCCGATTCCAGTGATCCGCCAGTTGTCTCCGCACCGCCATCTGCAACCGCGCCTTGAGCGCGTCGCTCTTTCGGGTGAAGTTCAGTTTGATAACCCGCGCTTTGTCAGCCACGCCTTTGTTGGTCTGTGGTTCGTGACCACGGTTCGCGCCGATGTGTAAAGTGGAACGCTGTAATCGGGAGGTGGAACCGCTCATTATTTGGCTTGGAACACCCGGAAAGAATGGCCGGACACCACCACTTCAAACGGGGTGCCGCCGGCGCCGCCAAAATTGCCGCGCCCGCCGCCAAAACGGGGCCGGCCACTGTCAGCATTGTCCGCGCCGTCCGGGACGGCAGCGATCTTTTCCCCGCTCAACAAATCGCGCAGGCTCGTGGCGTGGACGACCAGAACGCGCACGGTTACCGGCTGCGACCGGAAGTTCTGCACGATGAAGGTGCGGTTGTCGTAGGCAAAGAGGCTGACGTGGTCGGGAGAGTCGAGGCTCACGAACAGGTCGTGACCGAGCAACCCGCGAATCTGGTTGAGGGTGGCCCGGGGCATCCGGTAGAGATCGGCAAAATCATCGGGGATGGCCAGCGCATAGAACATGCCCCGACCGTAGCTGGCGGAGACGGCCATGGGATACGCGTAGGCGGCGGTGGAGAACGGTAGGCCGGTCCAGGTATCATTTTCGAAATGCCGCAACTGCGGGATGAGAATGTTCAAATCGGGTTCGATGTTGGTCGCCATCGTGTCCGCATTGCGTCCACCGCCGCCGAATCCGCCCTGGCCGCCGCCGAAATGTTTCGCCAGGACACGGTGACCGGTGACTTCAATTTCGGCGATGTCCTGAAAGCCTTTGTCGCCCAAGGCCTCCATCAGGCCGGTGGTGGCGATGACCCGGCCGCCGGCCTGCACGAATTTTTTGACCTTGGCGACGAGGTCCTTGTCGTGGACGGACGCGGCCGTGAGCAGGATGGTGGTGGCGTTGGTCGGGAATTCGGGGACGAGGTCAATGGGAACGCCGATCATGCCCAGAAAATCCGGCAGATATGCCTCACCCACGGAGTTGCAGGGTTTGTAGGTCGCCACGCCGACGGGCCGGCCGAGTTTGCCAAGGAAAGGATCGAGCAACTCCGCCGAATAACCGGCAATGCGGGCCACCATATCCGGAGTGTAAGCGGAGCCATCCGGCTGCGGAATGGGCGCTATCAATCGGGCCAGACTGGCGTTGGTATCCACCTCGCCGCCACGATTGCCGATATTCAACTCGCCGGTGATCTGCAGGGAGTTGAAGAGGACGATCTCCGGTACCCGGGCGAAGAAAGTGTCCCAGAACATCTCCGCGTACCGTTCGACGTCCCGGCCGCCGTCAATCCAGCCACCCTGGTTGCCCCCCGGCTTGATATGGTTGAAATACTCCGTCTGGAGATAGCTCTGGTAGGACTGGAGCCGCTGGTTGAAATTGGCGTTGCGCGTCTCCGTGCCGGTGTAGATGGCGTCAAACAGTTTCGGTTCGACCGCCAGATCGTAGCCCAGCCCCGGGAAGCTTTCATACCAGTTTGGAAATTTGATGATGACCCTGACGCGGGGGTTGACGGTCCGGGCGGGGCCAAGAATCAGGTTCCGGGAAACCTCGTCCATCAACTCCGTGCGGAATGCGGTCCAGCTCCGGTCGCCCTTGGCGGCAATCGAGTCGTCGCTCTTGTCGTTGGTGAAGAAAAAGTCGTCCAGGATGATTTCGTCAAAGTGCCGGGCGGTGAATTCAGCGATGGACTTTACCTTCTCGCGGTCGGCGGGGGTGCTGTAATTGTAGGATTGATAGCCGTTGGGCTCATTGACCGTCAGGCCCATGCCGGCGGAGGTCTTGATGCCGCGGTCCGCAAAAAATTTCTTCATCGTCGTCACGTCGGCCTCGGTGGCCACCTGCCCGTTGCGGGTGGTTTCCAGATAGACCTTGTCCACCTTCAACTGTTTCTCGACCTTCACCCACTGGTTCGAGAACCGGTCCAGGTTGTCCGGAATCGAATGCACCTCTTGATAACGGAAATAAACGGCGACACTCAGATTCGTGTAGCCGCCGGCCAGGGCGGCGGGCAGGAACAACGGTATGAACACCAGGCCGGCAAACCACCGGCTCAAAATCGCAGGAAATCGGCTCATAAATTAATGTGTTTGTTGGAGCGGCTTCGTGGCTGCCGGATTCGTTTACTTCTTGCCGGCAATGTCACCGTAAAGAATGCCGCGACCGTCGGTCCCGACATACAACCGGCCGTAGATGCGCGGATCGCCGGCGAGGCTTTCCGAACCGTGCAGATTGCCATCACCGCACCAGTCGGTGAACGGGATCCAGCGTCCGGCCTGGTTGTCCCACTTGTAGGAACTGCCGATGTCGGCGCGATAATAAACCACCCCCGGCTGTTTGGGGTTGAAAATGATGCCGGGGATGAACCCGCCGGCTACGACTTTCACGTTCTTCCACACGTACGGCTGCGACGGCACATTGGTCACCTGACTCAAGGCTGTCGCCGGGACGAGGCCCGCTGACAGAACCACCGCTACCAGGATCGACTGCAACGACTTTTGTGTTTTCTGCAGGTGCATCGCGAGAGCGTATTTTGTTGCGGAACAGTGTCAAGGCGGGGTGGAGGCGAGTAATGTGCGAATCAACCAAGATGCAGTGTCGGCGCTGTGCGCCGATTCTTTCGAGCCGCAGGCTCGACGCTACAATCCGCTCTCGATGTGTCCCTTTGCCAAGGTTGATTTGGAATCCGCCCCGGATTACTTCACCGCCTGGTAGATGGCGTAGGTCTGGCCGGGAACCTCGATGTTCAGTGTCTGGCCTTGCCTGGTAACGTGCACCTCTTTTCCAGCCAGCAGCTTCAACTCGCGATATTCGACCGGAAAAGTGAACCCGGCGGTGGCGTCACGCGCCGCCGGATTGAAAATCATGAGCAACGTTTCCCCGCCACCGGCCCGCGCATAGACGAACGGATAGGTGTTTTCCTTGGCGAAAAGCGGGACGAATTCCGCGTAGGCCGCCAGCGCCGGCTCGGTGTGCTTGAGCCGGATGAGTTTTCGGACCCGGTTCAACAGCGAGCCGGGATCTTTCTCCTCCGCGGCGACGTTCGGGGCGTCGGCGGCGGCATCCACCGGCAGGTAAAGTTTGGACGGGTCGGCGGTTGAAAAGCCAAGGTTTTTCCCGCCGGTCCATTGCATCGGCGTGCGGGCGCCGGCGCGCGGTTTGTAACAGCCCTCGATCTGCGGCAGATTCTCCAACTGGCGCATGCCGATTTCGTTGCCGTAATACAGGAACGGCACGCCGGGCATCGTCATGCCCCACGCCATGATGATTTCGAGGTCGTCGGTGGTGCGCTGGTTGTTGAGCCGGGCAATGTCGTGGTTGCCCAGCGGCAGGCAGATGTAACCTTTGGAACGCGTGTCCTGCCAGGCGGAATAATAGCTGTCCAGGAAATTCTTGATGTTCCCCTTGCCTTCGCGGTCGAAAAAGCTGTGGCCGTCGGTCATCCCGTTTCCGATGCGCCAGCTTTCCTTCTGGTAAATGTCATTGAAGCCCTCGACCCAGTGATAGAAATCGGCGTGAAACGCCCTGTCCAGCGCGTCCCGCGGGCCGGACCATTCCGAAACGGTGAAGGCTTCCGGGTAATTGGTGTTGAGGATTTGCCGCACCTCGCGCCAGTAGCCCAAGGTCTCGTGCTTGGGATCTTCGCCCTTGACCAGCGCTCCCGCCATGTCGGCGCGAAACCCGTCGCAGCCCATGTCCATCCAGAAGCGCAGGACTTTCTTCATCTCCGCCCGCACGGCGAGCACGTCGGGATGATCGGTCGGCAACTGCCATTTTTTCTCGGGGTCAGGATTGCCGTAGCCCCAGTTCACCGCCGGCTCGTTCCAGAAAAAATTGCTCAGGAAATTGCCGTTGCGATGGCCGTAGCCATGGACCCACTGGTTGCCCGGCTCGTTTTTCCAGACGTTGTCCGACCAGACGTACCAGTTCGAATAGGGGCCGGGTTTCTGTTCGCACGAGGCGACGAACCACGGATTGTCAATCGAGGTGTAGGTGATGACGTAATCGAACAGGACCTTCAAGCCGCGTTTGTGCGCTTCCGCAAAGAGCCGGCGGGCGTCGTCGTTGCTGCCGTAGCGCGGCGCGATCTTGTAGTAATCGCGGATGTCGTAGCCGGCGTCGTTGAACGGCGAATCGAACCACGGGTTGATCCAGATGGCGTCCACGCCGAGGCTTTTGATGTAATCCAGCTTCTGGATGATGCCCGGCAGGTCGCCGATGCCGTCACCGTTGGAATCGTAGAACGTCTGCGGATAAACCTGGTAAACCACGGCATGATTCACCCAGGCCGGGCATGGAGGGATGATGTCCTTGCCGGTGATGGTAATGTCTTCGGCCCCGGCGGCGCAGGCGAGGAATGCAGAAAGGAGTATGGAATACGATTTCATGGTAGTAGTTTTATTTTTCGAGTATGAGTTTCAGGCCCCAGTCGTCGGCGGAGGGAAAATCCGGCAGTTGAATCCAGCCCCAGACATTGGCTTTCAAAAGGCCGTCGCCCGCCTTCGGCCATTCGCCGGTGCGCGGATCAAACCATTGCGCCTGATAGGTCGCCTGCGGCCGGGCGCCCCGGATCATGCCGTGGGCCGGGTAATCCTGCTCGAAGTACGCAAGGAAGAAATCCCGGGCCGGCGTGCGGGCGCAATAGGCCCAGCCGGTGAAACCCTTGGTCACGTGCGTTTCGCTCGGCGATACCAGGTTCGCGTCCGGCACCAGGTCCTGATAGCGGCGGCCTTCGGACAGCGCGAACGTTTTCAAGTACTGCATTTGATTTGCGGAATTCCACTGAAACGCCTCCCACATGAACGGATTCGAGCCCGGCTCGATGTCGGCGCCCCAAAGCCCTTCGGACCCGTAGATGTGCCCCGCCAGGCCGCCGGAAAGAAAACTGCCGTACATGCCGGAGCGCACGTCGCGGTCATCGTCCTTCGTCCCGCCCGGCGCGCCGTATTTGTATGGCGGATAGCGTTTGTCGGCCATGCCGGCATAGTACGGTTCGCCGTTGAGCGCGGGCCGCGCCGGATGGGCATGATAAATCTCGGTCAGGTACCAGTAGGCGTCGTGCTCCCGCAAATTGCCGATCTGATGGAACGTCAGCCAGTGGTTTTCATTCGTCCCGCCGAAATTCATCAGGCTGGAGACCGACGCGTTGCAGGATGCCAGCGTTCCGAACGGCGGCGGGCCGTATTTTTCGATGACGAGGTTCACCGCCTGGTTGAGCTGGCGCGTGGTGGCGGTCATTTCCGGATAATCATAGTGCACCGGGCTGAAGAGACAATTGTTCGCCTGATACCGGCTCCAGACGTACTCGATGTAACGGGTGTACGAATCCGGCCAGTCGTAATATTTCGCCCAGCACGACGTGATATCCCGCCGCGCCACCTCGATGACCGGGATGAAGCCCTGGGCGTTCAGATAGTCAATCTTCCGGTCCAGGTATTTGAAATATTCCGGATTGATGCGGTCCACGTCCGGATAAACCTGTTCGTAGCCGGGCACCTTGCCGGGGAACAGGAACGCGCGGCCGCCTTCGTTCGACATGTCCTTGGCCCGCCATTGGTCGCGGGGCTTGTGCGCGGCAATCTCACCCAGATCCACCCACGCCGAGCGAACGCCGAGGTTGTTGGTCCGGTCCAGCCAGACATCCCACGGTGCCGAGTCGTTGGCCCAGTTGGGAAAGGCGGCGATGATGGCCACCGCGTTGAACCCCTGGCTTTTTCGCAACCGCAAATAATCCTTGAACCCGGCGTCCGGGCCGATGGGCCGGGGTTGATCATCGTCATTCCATTTGAATCGGAACGTCGCCGCCGCATACCAGGTGTCACCGAGCAGGAGAAACGGCGTGCCGTCGGCGTATTCAAACGCATGGCCGTTGGTGGTCGGCCGGACAAGACCACGCCGCGTCGGCACGGATTCTTTTTCAGCTTCCGACCATTCGACGGCGGTGAAGCTGCCGCGCTGGTCGTTCAGGCCGGCGTCCTTCTGGTTCGAACCGCTGCGCCAAGTCCACTGGCCGGGCGCGGTGGCAAGAATGCGCACGCGGAACACATTGCTGCCGTCCCAGAAGCCGTGGCAACGTTTGTCGAAGCGAGGCCCTTTCAAATCCACCCAGACCTCGACGTTGGTGTAAGGGTTGGCGTATTGATTTTGCGCGTGAAACGTCTGCTCGACTTTTTCCCAGACATGCACCTCGGCAGGCGCCGCCGCGGCAACCGGCAAGGCCAGGGCGGCAATGAATGGGAACAGGAATTTCACGCGCCGCATTCTTCGATGTCCGGCACAGGCCGTCAAAGCAAATTAGCGGACCAGCGCCATCGCCCGGCCGGCAAGCCAGCCGGTCGTCCAGGCGGCCTGGAAGTTGAAGCCGCCCGTCACGCCGTCGATGTCCAGCAGTTCGCCGGCGAAAAACAGGCCCGGGCAGATCTTGCTCTGCATCGTCTTGAAATTCACTTCCGCCAGCCGCACGCCGCCGCAGGTCACGAATTCGTCCTGGTTCAAACTTTTTCCCGTCACGGCCAGTTCCGTGCGCGTGAGTTGTTGCGCCAGCGCGTGCGCCTGCGATCGCGTGAGCGCCGCCCAGCGGGTATCGCGCCGGATATCTGCCGCCAGCACGAGCTGTTCCCACAATCGCGCCGGCAACGGCGCCAGCGGCACGTTGACCAATAGCTTCGCCCCCGAGGTTTCGCGCCGGGTCTGAAATTCGCAGGTGATTTTCTCCACCCCCGATTCCGGCAGCCAGTTCACGAACAGCGGAAACCGGTAATCCAAATCGTGCAACGTCCGCGCGCCCCACGCCGACAACCGCAGGATGGCCGGGCCGCTCAGGCCCCAGTGCGTCACCAGCAACGGCCCGCGCTCGCGCAGTCTGGCGGCCGGGACGGACACTTCGACCGGGTCCACGGAAACGCCCGCAAGCAACCGTAACCATGGTGATTCGATATGAAACGTGAACAGTGACGGCACGGGCGGTTCGAGCGTGTGACCCAGTGACACCGCCAGTTGTCCCGCCGCCGCCGCGCGACAGCCACCCGTCGCCAGCAACAGTTGGTCACAGGACAACAATTCGCTGCCTGCGCCTTTTGGGTTTGGAATTCCGGCTTTAGCCGGTTCCTGCCGCCTGAAGGCGGAACTCCAAACCGAAAAACCGCTGCCTTCATTGCGCTGCACGGATTCCACGCCGCAATTCAGCCGCAACTGCACGCCCGCCGCTTTGGCGGCGTTCATCAGGCAATCCATGATGGTTTGCGAGGAATCGGTGACGGGAAACATCCGGCCGTCGGGCTCGGTTTTGAGTTTCACGCCGCGGGATTCGAACCACGCCACGGTGTCACGCGCGGAAAATTTCAGGAACGGCGACACAAGCGCTTTTTCCCCGCGCGGATAGCGCGTGGCAAACTCACGCGGGTCGAAGCAGGCATGCGTGACGTTGCACCGGCCGCCGCCCGAAATGCGCACCTTGTCGAGAAACCGCAAAGTCTTTTCCAGCACCGTCACCGGGGCACCCTGCTCCGCCGCTGCGATGGCGGCAAAAAATCCCGCCGCGCCGCCGCCGACCACGATGATTCGTCGCGCATCCATTGATTCGGACGAAATCATGCCATGTCTGCGGATTTCCGGCACGCTGAGAATATTTGAATTTGGGCCGGGCACGGTTGTAGCGTCGGCGCTGTGCGCCGATTCTTTCGAGCCACAAGCTCGACGCTACAGTTTAACGCTTGAGCGACCGCAGGCAGGCCAACACGGCCAGGGCGTCGTCGTGATTGAACCGGAACTGCGGCATCGGGTACATGGCCGGCTTGCCGGTCACGTCAATGCCCGTTTCCAGAAACTTTAACGCCTGCGCATCGGTGAACCCGGGATCCCGGCAATCAGCGGGGCCACCACCGCAAACGGCATCGGGTGGTCCGGCTTGAAGTCGAGGAGGTTGCCCTGCAGCCATTGCGTACGGTCGTAGTCGCCCTTGTCCGTCCGGGGCGTATGACATTCCGCGCACATCGCCACGTTTTCGACCAGATATTTGCCGCGCTGGATTTGCGCCGCGGCAGCGGATTTGGCCTGATTCAGATCATTGGTTTCCGCCGCGGACAAAGCTGCAGTCAATGCCACTAAAGGAAAGATAATTCTAAGCCTCACGCGCGGTTATCTAGCGATTCCGCCAGACCGCGACAAGTTCAAAGACGCCGCGCTTCAACAGGTCTTGTAGGCGCCGACATAAGGAGGCGGAGGCCGACCCGGCCTTACCGGATGTCGTTCTGCAAAATGCTCGTCACGCAACAGGCCGGGGTTGAATTCGAACGGTTGACCCGGCAAAACAGCAGCCGGCATGTTGGTGTTTGGCGGGGGCGAGGCTGCTGACGAGCCGGCTGGCGCGGACGCTCGCCCCACCGAAATTTTCAAACTGTACCATCCCCGGCGCACACATTCAGGAGACAATCGCCACCGGTTTTGCTAGGTTGAACGCATGGAAAAGAACCGGTTGGAGGCGTTCAGCGACGGCGTGCTGGCCATCATCATCACCATCATGGTGCTGGAATTGCATGTGCCGCAAGGCTTGGACGCTTCGGAGTTCGCCGCCTTGAAGCCGTTGCTGCCGGTTTTTCTGACCTACGTGCTGAGTTTCATTTATCTGGGCATCTACTGGAACAACCACCATCACCTGCTCAAGGCCGTACACAAAGTGAATGGCGCCATGATGTGGGCGAACCTGCACCTGCTCTTCTGGCTGTCGCTCTTTCCGTTCGCCACCGGCTGGATGGGGGAAAACCATTTCACCACCGTGCCCACCGCGATTTATGGCATGGTGCTGCTACTGGCTGCCATCGCCTATTACATCCTGCAAAGCGTCATCATCACCCAACAAGGATGCGACTCAAAACTGGCGGCCGCCATCGGCCGCGATTTCAAGGGCAAACTGTCTCCCGTCCTCTACGCCATCGCCATCCCGGCGTCCTTCTTCCGGCCATGGATGGCCGCCTGCCTTTACGTGTTTGTTGCCTTCATGTGGCTCATTCCCGACCGCCGCATCGAACGCGTAGTGGACGAACGCAAAGACTGAATGAAAGGGAAAAGCCCAACTCCGTCTTCGCCGGAACACGAAGCCATCCGGCAACGCCTGTCCGGGCTGCGCAACGCGCTGCTCGTCCTGCACAAGGCGCTGGTGGATTCGGAGCGCGTGAGCTACGAACAGACCGTCGGCACGATCGCCTCACCCAACCATTTCCTGCAACTGCTCACCGGCGATCCGTGGTTCGCCTGGCTGCAACCGTTTTCCCAGCTCATCGTCGCGCTGGATGAAGCGCTCGAGGAAAAAGAGCCGTTGACGGCGACCGATGCCGATGCCCTCGTGAAACAAACCGGCCGGCTGCTGGCCGCGTCTGAAACCGGCGAGGGTTTTTCGCGGCATTACTACGACGCCCTGCAACGCGACCCCGACGTGGTGCTCGCCCACGCGGAGGTTTTAAAGCTCATCCGGCCGCGCAAACGCCCGGTTTGACGATGTTGATCCCGACTTGTCCGGAATCCGGCGCGCTGCGGTTCCGATTTGACAGCGGAGGGATAGTTCGTGAAATATAATGTGGTTTCGGCTGCCAGAGCAGTTCGGGGGTGCAGCCGTCCCGAAAGCTTCCGGTGTTGGCCGGGATGAAAGTTCAGGTCGAAATTTGCAGTTGGATGCCAGAGTAGCTCAGGGGTAGAGCAGAGGACTCATAAGCCTTTGGTCGGGGGTTCAATTCCCTCCTCTGGCACCAAATTCAAGATGAAGGCTTTCGTTTACGTTCTGCGTTCTCACACGGGGCGTTATTATTACGGCTCCACAAACGATCTGGTCCGACGGCTCGAACAACATCAGCGCGGTCACACGGCAACGACAGCGAAAGATGCGCCATGGGAACTGGTTGCGAGCAGGGAGATGGATTCTTTGGAAAGCGCCCGCAGGCAGGAACGCCTTTTCAAAAAGTGGAAGAACCCCAAGCGTATACTGGCCTGGTTCAACCGCGCCCAATCCATGGTGGATATTCAGAGGTCGAGCAGCCCCGACACAACGTGTCGGGGTTGGTCGGGGGTTCAATTCCCTCCTCTGGCACCACTTTAATAGCTGCTTGACCTTTTGGGGCGTAATGGATTAACTGAGCCGTGTTAGGCAAATTCATGTTTGCGCAATTCAAAAGTCTGTTTTCCAACGATATTGGAATAGACCTGGGTACGGCCAACTCCCTCGTTTACGTGCGGGACCGCGGAATCGTCCTGCGCGAACCTTCGGTTGTCGCCATTCAGGCGGGCACGACAAACGTGCTGGCTGTCGGAGATGAAGCCAAACGGATGCTGGGCCGCACGCCCGGCAACATCGTGGCCATCCGGCCCATGAAGGACGGCGTGATCGCCGACTTCGAAATCACCGAGGCCATGCTCCGCCACTTCATCCAAAAGGTCCATCATCGCAAATTGATTGCGCCACGAGTAGTGGTCGCAGTGCCTTCGGGCATCACGGAAGTGGAAAAACGGGCCGTCAAGGATTCCGCCACCCACGCCGGCGCGCGGGAGGTGTATTTGATTGAGCAACCGATGGCCTCTGCCATCGGCGTCGGTTTGCCGGTGCATGAGCCGGCGGGCAACATGATCGTGGACATCGGCGGCGGGACTTGCGAAATCGCAATCATCTCTCTCGCCG
>JBKQOA010000102.1:0-3798 GCA_052145735.1 Limisphaerales bacterium | reverse complement strand
CGAGATCATTTCCTTGCCTGGCACGGAAGCTCGAAGGCTGGCATCCAGCAGAATTCGACCCGGAGCAGTTTCTGGCGCTCACGGACGGATGGTCGCACGGTGAACTCCTGTGCGCCATGTTCATCGTCTGCGTGTGGGACCCGGGCAGCGCCAGGCTCCGGGGATGGAAGTTCGATCTCTTTGAATTTACCGGCACGGCAGACCCCGACCATCGAGTGGCCTTGATGCTGTGGCTGGCGTGCCCAAGTTGGTATTGAAAGCCGACTGCATCTTCGTCGACCAGATCCTCGGGCGGCGTGCCCCAAAAAGTGGCTAGTAAGTGGCTAGTATAGGGAATCCAGAAAAGGCTTGAATTTACGTAAGTCATTGATATTGTTGGTGCATCCGGCAGGACTTGAACCTGCAACATTCTGATCCGAAGTAAAACATGAGCAGTTTCAGCGTGTTTCACGTTGTGTCAGTTTGTGCCAGTAAACCATTTGTTACCAATGGGTTACGTCAAATAAGCAACATTCTGGAACTTGGTGGCACACCCTGAAACATGGAGCACCCTTATACTACTTTTTATACTACTCCTTTTTTGGCCTGTCTTGATCATTTAACCTGTATTCATCCTTCATTATTTAGCGCTGGAAGACAGCCGGCTGCCGCCCCGCTGCCATCATGCTGGACTCCATCAATCTCATTCATGCGCTACAGCCACGGGCAAACGCAGTCGAGGCCAAACTCCTCCTGGTAAAATCGCTGCCCATGGCCGACGAAGCTCGCCGTTCGCTGGAGGCCTTTTTGGCCGCGAGCCTTGAAAAGCTTTAGTCGACATATCGAGAAGCTCGGCGTTCTGCATGAATCCGGCGGCAGCAAACCGATGGTAAAGACCGATGTGTCCAGCTTTATTCCGCGCCACGACACGACTGGCAATGCGGGAAGCCGGTCATTAGCGAAGCGAGGGATGAGTTCATCCTTGGTCGCGTTGCATCAGTTCAAGGATGACGTCGTATGGCCGAACCGGCTTTCCCTCCAGATGTTGCTTCATGGCCACTATTCCTCGAAGCTGCATGCTGGTTTCGAAACTCTTGAGGCCATCTTCGTAGAAGAGGTCCAGCCGATGCCTCTCGCGCGCCAGCCTTGGGCGCTGTGTCAACGCTTGCATCCACGCCGCCGCGTCCCCTCGGGCACGCCTCTCCTGCAATTCCTTTTCGATGTCCAGGAACTCGAATTCCCGCGCGTTGCGGAAGAAATCCTCGGGGACTGGAATGGCCTCGCCCGGCGCGATCGTGGTGACCAGGTTGAATTCGTCCAGAAATTCCGCCTTGGCGCAACTCCGAGGCACGGCTTGATCGAAAAAAACCAGGAATTTCACCAGCCGTTCGGTGCAGCGAACATAAACGTGAAAAGTCGAGGCATCGACCAAGTAGCCGGAAGCCATTACCACCCCTTGCCGCGCCGCCGGTCCGGATTCGTAAATCGCCGGGAAGCCCATCGCCTTGGCTTCGTGCTCGAAGTTCCAGGTCCAGCAACCCCGTTGCCGGTCGAACGCCATGCACTGCAACCGACGCAACCCGGTCACCAGTTGCTTCTCATCCCACACGCGGTAAACGATTCGAGACGGGAGAAACAATTCGTCGGTGCTCGTCTTCAACAAAACCCGTTGTGGGGGAGTTTTCATCGTCTCACCGTGAATAATCCGGGTGCTTGGAAGGCGCAAGTGCCGAATGCACGGGCGGGCAACGGGGTGCCGGACAACCTACCGCCGCCGCCGGTCGGCAGTTGCGGGCGCCCAACTCCCCCTCCGGCGGATCTGGACAAACCTGGCATTGTCCGCCAGCGTTGCTGGATGAACAAGCGGCCGACAACGAAATTGAGACCGAAAAAAGGGAAGGACCCATATTTGCTCACACTTGGGCAAGATTTGGCCGAGCATCCTGTTAGCCTATGACGATTTCAAGGACCTCAAGCCCATCCTTGAGTACCGACTTCGGGAAAAGATCGTTTACGCCTATCCGGCCCTGCATTATATCAACGACATAACCGACCGGACCAGGGAGCAGGCGCGGCGGACATACATGGATGCCGTAGCCGGAGGCGAAATCATGGTCTTTATCTGCGACACCAGCAAACGAGTTCTCAGGTCTTATGTGTTTCCTGTCGAAGAACCCGAGAAAGGCCGTTCCAAGAGCCCAGTCTTATGAGCGAGGAATATGCGGATCGGGAACTGGAAGCCATCCACGAGCAGGTTGGCGGGTGGTTTGATGGTTTCGTCAACAGCCCTCAGTACGAGCCCTTGACCGAAACTCAAAAGAACAAGGCACCGGGTATTGTCCGGTGCTTTGCCGAATACAGTTTTCGCTATATCGGGATGGCACCGGAGAAGTGGAACCCTGGTGGCCTCACCGAGTGCTGTGTTGAGATTCTGCCCGGAAAAATGTCAGCGGAACTCGCCTTTTTCCAAGCGGTGGCCCCGGTGCTCTCGGCCTTCTTCACGTTCCTGAGGGAGAAGGGCCTGCTGAGCAATGCCCGCGCTCTGGCCAAGATCGTGGCCGAACTGGATGAGGAAATCGTTGCCGCGTCGCAGGATCAACGCCATTGGGGGCCAGCCAAAGCCTTCGCGACGGCAGCCCAGGAAGCCGGCGTTGATATGTGCGACCAAAAGGCCATGCACCAGTTCATGGCCTTATACAATCTTCAACTCCTGACCCGGCAGCGACCAGCCCCGCAGGCGCCTTTTGTTCCGGAGATCTCCCTCCCGGCGCCAGCGACGCCCGTGCGTCGCTCCGAACCCAAAGTCGGACGCAACGACCCCTGCCCGTGCGGCAGCGGCAAAAAATTCAAGAAGTGTTGCGGTCGTTGACCGGGCCTTGCGTCCACCGGCTGAATTGGCATCACTGGCTTGAACCCACCCGGGAGCCTGATAGGATCAACCTCATGAATGAAATCGAAAACAACTCGTCCCGCATCGGCGCGGAATCAAAACACATTTCTGGGTTGGCGCCCGAAAAGCAGGAGCGTTTTTGCGAAGTGACAACAAGCATCACGAGGTTCGGAGCGGCACATTTGGATCCGGAGTTGACGGGCTTCGCGCTCGATCTCTGGAAGCGAATTTGCCGGTTGAAACGTCTGGATTGCCGTCGGGGCGACCCGAACGTCTGGGCGGCCTCCGTGACGCACGTTATCGCACGGATGAATTTCCTCTTTGACCGAAGCCAGCCACTGCATTTGACTTTCGACACGATTTGCGAGTTTTTCCATGTGAAAAAAACAACAGTTGGGGGCAAAGCCAGCGAGATCGAACGGACCTTGCGCTTGCGCCAGCACTCTGAACCTGGCCTATGTCGGAGCGATATTGTGGAAACATTCACGATGGTGCAGTTGTCGAATGGAATTGTGGTATCGCTGGAAATGGCGAAACAGATGGGCCTGATGCCACCAAACGCCACGCCCGGAACCTGACGAACAGGTTTATGAGTATGGCGAGAAAGAACTCGATCAAGGGCAGTCATCCAAAAGCAAAGAACTCTCTTGCGGAAAAGAACCTGCTGGACAGGCTTGCCTCGGATGAAGCAAACGCGGTCTTGCAAGGATTGCTGAAGAAGCACCCTGGATTACAAGCGGAGGCCGAAGATCTGGCGCGGAACATCGTCTCCTCAGCATCCATCGAGGAGATTGCGGAAGATGTTCACAGTCGAATCACGAGCATCGACCTATCGGCGATCGGCGGCCTCATCATGGGTGTCCTCGGTTGGGCGCTTTGAGCCAACGTCCCGGGGGGCGCAGACACCGTTCGATTGCCTGGCTCGGGTG
>JBKQOA010000101.1:0-31669 GCA_052145735.1 Limisphaerales bacterium | reverse complement strand
TGATTTGCTCGTCCGGATTGCCTGCGTTTTTGGCCAATCTGACCAGCTCGTTCGTATCATATTTTCCTGAAAAAGCCTGTTGCATCCCCGCCGACATCACCTCCGCCTGTCGCGTCAGAATGTCATGAGCAGCTTGGACTTGTTCCGGAGTCAGGTGCAGGCTGGCTTTCAAGCGGGACAGCCGACCCTCGACCTGTTGCTCCATGGCCTGCTTCATCGCGTCAGCCATCGCCCCACTGACCAGGTTGTTGCTGGCCGCACTGGCCTGCCGCGCAAGCTGGGCTTGTAATTGCTCCGCTTCTCCAATTGCCCGCCGGGCCACCCCAGCCATTCCGCGCAGTCGGAGCAATTCCAAATTGTTTTTCTGGTTGTTCGCAATCTCTTCCGCCATCGCAGCCAATCCGTTCGTCGCATCGTCCCGTTCCTTTTGCAACTGCCGGATTTGTTCGGCCAGCGGCGCTTGCTGTTGCTGGAGCGTTTGAACCCGGTTTCGCAACGTTGAAGCCTGGTGCGCTTCGTAGATTCCCGTTCCTGCGGCGGCGGCAATCGTGGCGGTGATGAGGGTTTTTTGCAGTGTGGTCATGGCAATGGTTTTGACGGCGGTTGCAGTTGCAGTGGTGGTAATGGATGTTCCGGCGAGAATGGCGGCGGACGAAATCGTGACGGCCAGTCCAACCGGCGCAGCTTGAATGGCATTGGCGGTGATGAGGACGGTGAGCCCGCTCGCGCTGATCGTCACGTTGCGCTTGGAGAAAAATTCTCGCAGCCGGTCCACGGCGCGGCTGACACGCTTTTGCGCGGTGTCATCGGAGATGCCCAGACTGGCGCCAACTTCGCGCAGATTTTTGTTTTCAAAATAACGCAGGAGAATGGCGGCCCGATCCGTTTCATCCAGCGCGTCCATCGCTTCGTCGAGCAGGGGTTCAATTTGCGTCCATTCCGAAGGGTTGGAGTTCATGTTCGTCATCTCCACGGCGATTTGTTCGCGCAACTGGCGGCGGGATTCTTTCCGCACCACGTCAATCGCCGTGCGGCGGGTCACCTGATAAAGCCACGCGGTCAAAAGCGGCGTTCCGCCGGTGGCGTGATTCAGCCTGGCCGCGTTGCGGGCGAGGTCGGTAAAGACGGATTGCGCCACCTCCTCGGCCAGTTGCGGTGACCGGACCTGGCGCAAGGCCGCCGAATAAACCAGATTCACATGCCGGTTGACCAGCGCGGTGAAGGCGTCCTGTGAGCGGTCGCGGGTGAATTGCCCCAGCAAATCCAAATCAGTCGTCATCTTTGCAATTATATCGTCGCCGAAGCCCAAATTCCGACAGAAAAGATTTACGATTGACGATATGCGATTTACACGCCAGCGGACGATGGATAAAGGATTCGTAAATCGTAAATCGCCAGTCGTCAATGTCTCGCACCTTTACTTTCGGGTATTAGTCGCGCATTTTGAGGGCTGCATGACCCGACGTCTTTTGAGACTTTTTATCCTGATATTGGCAAGCTGGCTGGCAGCGCCCTGCGCCCGGAGCGCTGGCCCCACCAACCCGGCGCCGGATTTCAAGGAAGTTTATGAATTGCTCCGCGCCAATCTGCCGGGGGCGACGGACGCGAGCCTCAATCGCGCGGCGGTGGCCGGCCTGATGTCGCAATTTCCCGACAAGGTCGTGCTCGTGGGCGGCCCGTCGGCCGGGGCGGCGGGCGGCCCGGGCGGGAAGGCATTGGACCAGGCCGCGGTCGTCGAAAACAACGTAGTGTATTTCCGTATAAGCCGGGTCGGTGAAGGCCTGGCGAACGAGTTGAAAGCCGCCGGCCGGGCGCTGACGGCGACAAATCCGGTGGCCGGCGTGGTGCTGGATTTGCGCTTTGCCGGGGGCGACGATTATGCGGCGGCGCAGGAGACGGCAAAATTACTGTCGGCCCCCAAGGCCTCCCGTCCCATCGCCGGGCCGCTGGTTGTTCTGGTGAACGGGAAGACGCGCGGCGCGGCGGAGGCGCTGGTCGCGGCCTTGCGTGAAGCGGGCGCGGCTTTGAGCCTCGGCAGTCCCACCGCCGGGGCGGCGATGACGTTCAAGGAGTTTGCCCTGAAGGACGGCGAACAATTGCTGATTGCGACCACCCCGGTGAAAGTGGATGGCCGGGCGATGCCAGCCGATGGATTAAAGCCGGACATTGCCGTGGCCGTCAGGGCGGACGAAGAGCGCGCGCTTTGGGAAAATCCCTATGGAACGCCGGCGTTGGACACCAATCAGGTCAGCATGGCCACCAACAGTTTCCTGCCGTTCGTGGACCACACCAGCGAGGCGGACCTGGTGCGGCAAAAACAAAAGGACGGAAAACTCGTCAACCTGCCACCACCGCCCGGCTCAGTGAGGGGTTCGCCCCAGCAGAGCAGCGATGACCGCGACAACGATGATGATGTCACGCCGGAGCATGCGGCCGGGCCGGCGGTGCCGGTCCTGCGTGATCCGGTTCTGGCGCGGGCGGTGGATCTGGTCAAAGGGCTGGCAGCGTTGCGCGAAGCGCGTCCCTGATTTCGGGTTGACGATGGGCGATCCAGTATTCACCTTGAACCTCTACGCGGGATGAAGACCATTTTGTTCATCTGCACCGGCAATGTCTGTCGCAGCCCGATGGCCGAGGCGCTGTTCCGGCGGGCGGCGGCCGGACGCGGGGAGTTCCGCGTTTTTTCGGCCGGGCTCGGCGCGGTGGACGGCCAGCCGCCGACGGCGCATTCGGTGACAGCGATGCGCGAGCTGGGCATTGACATTTCCGGCCAGCGCAGCCGGATGCTCACGACGGATCTGGTGCGGCAGGCGGATTATATTTTTGGCATGACGCACAGCCACGTGGACGCGATTGCGCTCCTGTATCCGCCGATGGCCGAAAAGACCTTTTTGCTGCGCGAATTTGACGACACGCTCGAAGAATATGAAAAGGACATCAGCGACCCGATCGGCGGGTCCTACGAGGTGTATGAGGATTGCCGCGATCAGATCGAGCAGGGCATTGCGTCACTCTTGAAATTTATGGAACAACACGAAATTCTGTCGGCTCCGCCTGCGGCCAAACCCGTGGCGGTCACCCATTTCGCGCTCGGCGCGGACCATGGCGGTTTTGAATTGAAGGAGGCGCTGAAGCAGCACCTGCAACAGCGCGGACTGAGCGTCACCGACTTTGGCGCCCAATCGAAGGATCCGGCCGATGATTACCCTGATTTTGCCCGGCCGGCGGCGCTGGCCGTGGCCGCGGGACAGGCGGAACTCGGCCTGCTCATCTGCACCAGCGGCATTGGCGTGAGCATGACCGCCAACAAGGTGCCGGGCGCACGTGCTGCGCTCGTGGACAATGAACAAACCGCGGCGCTGGCGCGGCAACACAACGACGCGAACATTCTCTGCCTCAGTGGAAAAAATACTTCACCGGAACTGGGCCGGAAAATTCTCGACGCCTTCATCGGCGCGAAGTTCGAAGGCGGACGCCATGAGCGCCGCGTCAACAAAATGGACGTCCGGTTTGCCGCGCCACAGTTGCGCCTGCGCAACGTGGATTCCGCCGTGGCCGAGTCGATCGAGCACGAACGCCTGCGCCAGCAGGAGAACATTGAACTGATCGCGTCGGAGAATTTCACCAGCCCGGCGGTCATGGAGGCGCAAGGTTCCGTGCTCACGAACAAATACGCCGAGGGCCTGCCGAAAAAACGCTGGTACGGCGGCTGCGAGAACGTGGACACCGTCGAGCAACTGGCCATTGACCGCGCGAAAAAACTGTTCGGCGCGGAACACGCCAATGTCCAGCCGCATTCCGGCAGCCAGGCCAACATGGCCGTCTATTTTGCCGTGCTCAAGCCCGGCGACAAGATGCTGACGATGGATTTGAGCCACGGCGGCCATTTGACGCATGGCAACAAGGCGAATTTCTCGGGCAAATTCTTTGAGATCGTCCACTACGGCGTGCGCAAGGACGATGAGCGGATTGATTACGACCAGCTCGCCCAGATGGCGCGCGAACACAAACCGAGGATGATCACCGTCGGCGCCAGCGCGTATCCACGCACCATCGATTTCAAGCGCATGGGCGAGATCGCCCGCGAAGTCGGCGCGTATCTCCTGGCCGACATCGCGCACATCGCCGGCCTGGTGGCGGCGGGAATTCATCCCAGCCCGATGGCGCACGCGGATTTCGTGACGACCACCACGCACAAGACCCTGCGCGGGCCGCGCGGCGGATTGATTTTGTGCCGCGAGAAAAACGCCAGGGAGATTGATTCCATGGTCTTCCCCGGCATCCAGGGCGGACCGCTGGAACACGTCATCGCGGGCAAGGCGGTCTGCTTCCTGGAAGCCCTGCAACCATCGTTCAAGGCGTACGAGGAGCAAATCGTGAAGAACGCGAAGGCGCTGGCCGAGGGCATGAGGCGCAACGGCTACCGCCTCGTCAGCGGCGGCACGGACAACCATCTGATGCTCGTGGACGTGGGCGCGAAGAACGTGACCGGCAAGGACTGCCAGATTGCGCTCGACGAAGCCGGCATCACGGTCAACAAAAACACCATTCCTTTTGAGACCCGCTCGCCGTTCCAGGCCAGCGGCGTCCGGCTGGGCACGCCGGCGGTGACCACGCGCGGCATGAAGGAAACGGAGATGGCGGCCATTGCCGACATGATTTCCGAGGTGCTGCTGGACATCAAAAACACGGACGCGGCGCACAAAGTGCGCGGACGGGTGCGGGAATTGACGGCAAAATTCCCGCTGCCTTATTGAAAGCCGCAGGGCGGCGAAACAGTTCGACTTCGGGCGTCAGGGTCGCCTTATGACACCCGCCTGACTGGAAATCGCACAAGATAAAACGGATTTGACAACGCGGCCAAGGTGCGCCAATCTGTGGGTGAGTTGACTGCGAAATTTCCCTTGCCGTATTGAGGCCATGACGCCTTGAACGCTCGGTTGATGTAACCCATTTTGAACTTTTCCGGTTGCCGGCCGTCCAAGGCGTGAAGGACTTGCCAATCCGGGGATTGAAATCCAGCCAAACCAACAATTTGATTTATGCCAAGAGTCTCGACAAAAAAACCAAAGGCGAAACCGGCGGCAGAAACCGCCGCCGTGGAATCGCCGGAAATGACCAATGGCGCGGTGGAATCCCCCGCGGCGCCCGAACCTTCCGGCTCCGCCGCCCTCCAGCCGCCGTCCACCCCGGTCGAACTCGCCGAAGAACCGAAGACGGACGAAGCCCGGGCGGAAGAACGCCGCGGCCCGCAACGCGACAAGATTGTTGCTTCGCTCAACATCGCCAAATTGCAGGCCATGCAGATGAGCGAGTTGAACCACATGGCCAAGGACCTCGGCGTGGAAAACTTCGGCACCATGCGCAAGCACGAGGTCATTTTCCACATCCTCCAGAAAAACGCCGAGCGCGCGGGCGTCCTGTTTTCCGAGGGCGTGCTTGAAGTCCTGCCGGAAGGCTTCGGCTTCCTGCGTTCCCAGAGCTTTAATTACCTCCCGTGCCCGGAGGACATTTACGTGTCCCCGTCGCAAATCCGCCGGTTCGACCTCCAGACCGGCAACCTCATTGCCGGCCAGATCCGGCCGCCCAAGGAAAAGGAAAAATTCTTCGCCCTGCTCAAGGTCGAGGGCGTGGACGGCGAGGACCCGGACAAGGCGAAGGAGAAGACGCATTTCGACAATCTCACGCCGCTGTTCCCGAACAAGCGGTTCATCCTGGAAACGGCCGCCGACGAGTTGAACACGCGCGTGCTCGACCTCGTCTGTCCCATCGGCAAGGGCACCCGCGGGCTCATCGTCGCGCCGCCGCGCACGGGCAAGACCGTCCTCATGCAGAAAATCGCCAACGCCATTCTCAAGAACAATCCGGAGACCTACCTGTTCATCCTGCTCATTGACGAGCGGCCGGAGGAAGTCACGGACATGGAGCGCACCTGCAAAGGCGCGGAAGTCATCAGTTCCACGTTTGACGAACCACCGGAACGCCACGTGCAGGTGGCCGAAATGGTCATCGAAAAGGCCCGGCGCATGATCGAGCACAAGCGCGACGTGGTGATTCTGCTCGATTCCATCACCCGCCTCGCCCGCGCCTACAACACCATCCAGCCGCACTCAGGCAAGATTCTGTCCGGCGGCGTGGATGCGAACGCGCTGCACAAGCCGAAGCGTTTTTTCGGCGCGGCGCGCAACATCGAGGAAGGCGGCTCGCTCACCATCATGGCCACCGCGCTGGTGGACACCGGCAGCCGCATGGACGAAGTCATTTTTGAAGAATTCAAAGGCACCGGCAACATGGAGGTGCATCTGGACCGCGCCCTGGTGGACCGCCGCATTTTCCCCTCGATCAACATCGAACATTCCGGCACGCGCAAGGAGGAACTGCTGTACCATCCGGATGAATTGAGCCGGATTGTCCTGCTGCGCCGCGCGCTCACCGGCGTGCCGCCGGTGGAGGCGATGGAACTGCTTCTGGGCAAGCTCAAGAAGACCAAGACCAACATTGAATTCCTGCTGGGCATGGGAGTGGGCTAGGTTTTGGCGCGGGTTGTTTGCCCGTGTTTTTCGCCGCTCAGTCCCCGGGTTTCCCCTGTATTGGCGCGGGTTTGTTTAGGCTTGACGGCTTCGGATTAACTTCTTAAGATTATCCTTCAAGAACGGTAAAGTTTGCTGGTCCAACCAGCGCGCGAAAGTCGGAAGATGCATATCTGCCGACTTTTTTGTTCGCCGGATAGGATTGCAGCGTCGAGCGTATGAATGCGGATTTTTTGGCAGTTCTGGAATTTTGGGAGCGCGAAAAGGGCATCAACCGTGATGTCCTGGTCGGTGCTGTCCAGGAGGCGCTGTTGTCCGCCGCCAAAAAGGCGGTCGGCGCGGCGCGCGAATTGCGCGTCGAAATCGACCAGAAAAACGGCGATATCAAGGCGTTTGCCAAGCTTATCGTATCCGACAAGGTCATTTCCAAGCATGACCAGATTTCCGTTTTTGACGCGCGCCGCCTCAAGCCGGACGCGCAGGTCGGCGACGAGATTGAGAAGGAAGTGACGCCCACCGGTTTTGGCCGCATCGCGTCGCAATACGCCAAGCAGGCGCTGATGCAGAAAATCCGCCAGGCGGAGAAGGCGCTGATTTTCACCGAGTTCAAAGACCGCGTCGGCGACATTGTCAGCGGCACGGTGCGGCGGTTCGAGCGGTCGGACGTGATTCTGGACCTGGGCAAATACGAGGCGCTGCTGCCGAACCGCGAGCGCGTGCCCACCGAGGAATACCAGGTGGGCGAGCGCATCCGCTGTTACGTCAAGGCGGTGGAGCAGGGCCCGCACGGACCGGAAATCATCTTGTCCCGCGCCGACCCGCGGTTTGTCGTCAAGCTGTTCCAGCTCGAAGTTTCGGAAATCAACGACGGCACGATTGAGATCAAGGGCGTGGCGCGCGAGCCGGGTTTCCGGACCAAGATGGCCGTTTATTCGCGCGACAGCAAGGTGGACCCCGTCGGGGCCTGCGTCGGCATGCGCGGCCAGCGCGTGAAAAACATCGTCCGCGAGCTGAACAACGAAAAAGTGGACGTCATCCCGTGGTCGCCCGACGTCCGGACGTTTGTCACCAATGCGCTGTCGCCCGCGAAACTCAAGAGCTTTGAAATTGATGAAGCGCGCAAGCGCGTTAAAATTCTGGTGGCGGAAGACCAGCTTTCGCTCGCCATCGGCAAGCGCGGACAGAATGCGCGCCTGACCGCCAAACTGACCGGCTGGGAAGTGGACATTGACGCCGAAGTTGTTGTCACCAAGGGCTTTGAGGAAAAGGTTGCCGAGGCGGTCGGGTTGCTGGCGGCCATTCCCGGTGTTTCGCCCGAACAGGCGGATGCGCTGGTGCATGCCGGGTTGACGCGGCTCGAGGATTTGCTGTCGGCCGATGAAACTGATTTGAGCAGCATTCCGCAAATCGGCGAAAAGGCGGCGGACATTTTGAAAGCCGCGCGCGCCGAGGCCGAAAGCCGGAAGATACAGTTGAGCGGAAATGAATCCGCCACCGCGGTGGCCTGATGAAAGCCGCCGGAAACAATTTGGGCTGGAACGGTGACCGGCGCGGTTTGGTGAAGAAAGAAATTTATGCCCGTTCGGATCTACGACATATCGAAGAAACTTGGCCTGGACAACAAGGCGATTCTCGCCAAGGCCAAGTCCCTGGGCATCGCCGCGGCCAAGGTTCCGTCCAGCTCGCTCGATAAAATCAGCGCCGAGTATCTCGAAGAGGAACTCTGCAAAGACCACCCCGAACTCGCCGCCAAGCTCGCTCCGCCTCCGCCGCCGGTTCCCAAAGCCGCGCCCAGCGAACCCATCGTCGTCATCAAACCGCCCCCGCCGGAACCGCCCAAACCGGAGATCAAAGCGGAACCGGCGAAAGTTGAACCCGCGTCGCCGCCGGTGGTGGAAGCACCCCAACCGCCGCCGCCGCCGGCCAAACCGCCGGGACCGAAAGTCGGCGAGAAGGTCGGGTTCATTCAATTGCCATCGCGCCCGCCGCCCCGCACCGGTGACAAGGCTGGATCGAGATCCGTCAAACTTCCGCCGTCACGTCCAGGCGGGCCGCAAAGGACTGATTCCAGACAGCCCTTTCAACGTTCATCCGGCGGCCGGCAGACGGCGCTGCCGGCGCGGGAACCGGCAAAGCCCGCCGCCGCGCCGCAACCCAAGTTTGTCGCGCCCGCCACGGGCGAGGTCATCATCATCAAACCGCCGATTGTTGTGCGCGAGCTCGCCGCGCAGCTCAAGCAGAAGCCGTTCAAAATCATCGCCGATTTGATGGAGTTGGGCGTGTTCGCCAACGTGAACCAGGCGATTGACGAAAAAATCGCCCAGCAGCTTTGCGCCAAATATGGCTTCCGTTTTGAAGTGGAAAAACGCGAGCGCGGCGGCGGCGTGGTGAATGCGCCGGTCAAGAAGGTTGAGCTCGACGTTGAAGACAAGCCGGAACAGCTCAAATCGCGCGCGCCGGTGGTCACCATCATGGGCCACGTTGACCACGGCAAGACGACGTTGCTCGACGTGATTCGCAAGGCGAATGTGGCCGCCGGCGAGGCCGGCGGGATCACCCAGCACATCGGCGCCTACACAATTTCCGTGCCGCACCCGGAACGCAAAAACGAGCTGGCGCAAATCACGTTTCTGGATACGCCCGGCCATGCGGCGTTCAGCTCGATGCGCGCGCGCGGCGCAAACGTCACGGACATTGTCGTGCTTGTCGTTGCGGCGAACGATGGCGTCATGCCGCAGACCCTCGAAGCGCTCAGCCACGCGCGGGCCGCGAAGGTGCCCATCCTGGTGGCCGTCAACAAGTGCGACCATCCGAACGCGAACCCGATGAAGGTCCGCCAGCAATTGCAGGACAAGGGGCTGGTGCCCGACGATTGGGGCGGCGACACGATTTTTGCGGATGTTTCCGCGCTGACCAAGCAGGGGGTGGACAAATTGCTGGAATTGATCCTGCTCCAGGCCGAGTTGCTCGAACTCAAGGCGAATCCCGACCGGCGCGCCAATGGCAACGTCATTGAATCCGGCGTTGAACCGGGCGGGCCGACCGCGACGGTGCTCGTCCGCAAAGGCACGTTGCGCGTCAGCGACATCATCCTGTGCGGTGAGTTTTATGGCCGCGTCCGGGCGCTCATCAACGAGGAGGGCGACCGCCTCAAGGAGGCCGGCCCTTCGGTCGCGGTGAAAGTGCTGGGTTTGAACGGCGTGCCGGATGCCGGTCTGGAATTCAGCGTGGTGGAGGACGAGAAGGCCGCGCGCGAGATGGCCGAACAACGCGCCCACGAAATCAAGACCCTGGACCTGGAAAACCGCTCGAAGGTCACGCTGGAAAACCTGTTCGCCTCGCTGGCGGCGGCGCAGAGCAAGGTGCTCAAGGTCGTGGTGAAGGCCGACACGCAGGGCTCGGTCGAGGCGATCGTCGAGGCGCTCAAGAAAATCGAGGCGGAAAAAGTTTCACTCGAAATCATTCACAGCGATGTCGGCACGATCACCGAATACGACGTGGCTTTGGCGTCCGCATCCGCCGCCGTCATTCTAGGTTTTCATGCGCGGCTGGACAGCACCGCCGCCGAGAAGGCGAAGCATGAGGGGGTGCAGGTCAAGCTGTACGCCATAATTTACGAGCTGATTGACCAGGTGAAGGAGGCGATGGCCGGCCTGCTCGAACCGCTGGTCAAGGAAAGCGTCGTCGGCTCGGCCGAGGTGCGGCAGATTTTTGAATTGTCCAAGGGCGTGCCGGTGGCCGGCTGCATGGTGGCCAGCGGCCGCATTGTCAAGGGCAAGGTCCGGGTGCGCCGCCGCAAGGACGTCATTTACGAGGGCATCGCGCAGTCCCTCCGCCGGTTTCAGGACGAGGTCAACGAGGTCCGCGCGGGCATGGAATGCGGCATTCGCATCGAGGGCTACAGCGAATTCCAGGTGGGCGATGTCATTGAATGTTACACGACCGAGAAAGTCGCGGCGAAATTATGAACAAAGGAAAACAAACGGAGTGATGGAGTATTGGAGCAATGGGTTTTCCCAACACTCCGGCACTCCAGCACTCCATTACCCATTTTGATTTCCCATGGCATCCCTTCGACTCCAGCGCGTGCGCGAACTTTTGAAGCGCGAAATCGGCGAGGCCGTCCGCCGCGAATTTCACGTCAGCGAGGCCGGCCTGATCACGGTCAACGATGTGGACCTGGCTGGTGACCTCAAGACGGCGACGGTTTTCATCAGCATCCTCGGCAATCCCGACCAGCAAAAGCGCGGCTTTCAATTGCTCAACGAGCATCGCGTGCGCCTCCAGGGGTTCATCGGCAAGGCCGTTGTGCTGAAATACACACCCAGGCTGAAATTTGCCTTCGATGATTCCATCGTACGCGGCAACCGCGTGCTGCAAATCATCGAAGAGCTGGAAAAAGCTTCGCCGGCGAAAGAGGATGAAAATTAAGCCGTGAAAAGTTATCCGAAAATCATCGACCGGATGCTGGACGTCATCCGCGAAAGCAGGACGTTTTGTGTCGTCGGCCACATCCGGCCCGACGGTGATTGCGTCGGCTCGCAGCTCGGGCTCACGCTGGCGCTTCAAAACGAAGGGAAAAGGGCCGTCTGCTGGAACGAGGATTCCCTGCCGCAAAAATACAAATTTCTCGATCCGGACGGAAAGTTTCAAAAACCAAAAGCCGGGATGAAATTCGATTGTGTCATCGCCACTGATTGCGCAAGTTTCGAGCGTCTGGGCAAGGCCGGCAGGCAGATCGCGCGCCGGAAAATGTTCCTCAACATCGATCATCACGAAAGCAACACGCGTTACGCCGACGTGAACTGGGTTTCCGCGCGGGAGCCTTCCTGCGGCGAATTGATTTACCGTCTGCTCAAGGTCGCGCGCTGGCCGATCACCCGGCCGATTGCCGATTGCCTGTTCACCGCCGTCTCAACGGACACCGGTTCGTTCCAATACTCCACGACCCGGCCCGGCACGTTTCACGCGGGGGCGGAACTTGTCACCCGCGGCGCCAACCTCGCGAAAATCTGCGAGGAGGTTTATCAATCCTATCCGCTGTCCCGCGCGCGGCTGCTCAAACACGTTTACAGCAAATTCCGGCTCACCGCCGGTGACCGGATTGCGTGGTTCTGGCTGAAGCAGGCCGACTTTGCCCGCACCGGGGCGCAAAGCGACGACACCGAGGGCCTGATTGACCACATCCGCGCCATCGAGCCGGTCGTGGTCGCGTGCGTGTTTGAAGAAATCGAGCCGAACCTGACCCGCATCAGCCTGCGTTCCAAGAGCGACAAGATCAACGTCAACGAAATTGCCGCGGAATTTGGCGGCGGCGGGCATCCGGCGGCGGCCGGCGCCCGCATCCCGGGCAAACCGCTGTCCGTGCAGCGTAAAGTGATCGCCGCCGTCCGGCGCGCCCTGGGCTCCACCAGGTAATTTTCATGCAAGAATTTTCCCCGCTTGACGGTGCGCTGTTGATTGACAAGCCCTCCGGGCCGACCTCGCACGACGTGGTGGATGCCATCCGCCGCCGGTTCGGCATCAAAAAGGTCGGCCATTGCGGCACACTTGATCCGAATGCCACCGGCCTGCTCATCATCGTGCTCGGCCGGGGCACGAAGTTGTCCGAGAAGATGATGTCCGACGACAAGGTTTACGAGGGCACGGTCAAATTCGGCGAAGCGACCAACAGTTACGATTCCGACGGCGAAATTGTTTCCACCATGCCGGTGCCAACACTGACGCTCGAACAGTTGAACGAAGCCGCCGCGGCATTCGTGGGCGATCAGATGCAAACGCCGCCGATGGTTTCGGCCATCAAAATAAAAGGGGTGCCGCTCTACAAACTCGCCCGCAAAGGCATCGAAGTGGAACGCGAAGCGAGGCTGATTCACATCTACAATTGCCGTTTTACGAGTTACGAGCCGCCGCTCGGCCGGTTCAAAGTTGCCTGCACCAAAGGCACTTACGTCCGCAGCATCGCGCATGAACTCGGCCAGAAACTCGGCTGCGGTGCGCACCTGGTGGCGCTGCGCCGCACCGTTTCCGGAAAATTTGACGTGGCGGATGCAACGAAGCTGGATGACGTGTTGAAATTGACGCCGGCCGAATTGGAGAAAAAGGTGATTCCGTTTTTGAAACTGGCGGCCGGATCGTGACCTCGTAGCGGCGGCCCGGCAGAGCGCCGCCATCTAAAAAATAATGCGGCACTCTTCCGGGATGCCGCTACAATTTTCCGCGATGAATATCATCCACGCTGCAAACGAATTGAAGCCCGGCAGCCGCAAAGTCTGCCTGGCCATCGGTGTTTTTGACGGCGTTCATCTCGGTCATCAGCAAATCATCCGCCAGACCGTCGCCGACGCGCGGCAGCACGACGCTTTGGGGCTGGTGATCACGTTCGACCGGCATCCGAATTCCATTGTGGCTCCCGGCCGGGTGCCGCCGCTGATTTATTCGCTGCCGCAAAAGTTGCGCGTGATCGAATCGTTGGGCGTGGACGCGTTGTTACAGATTCATTTTGACGAACCGTTCAGCCGGCAGACGGGCGAAGATTTCGTCCGCAGTCTGGCCCGCGACCTCGGAACGATCCAAAGTCTCTGCGTGGGCGCGGATTTTGTTTTCGGCCACCAGCGCAGCGGCAACGTCGCCCTGCTGCAAAAGCTCGGCGGCGAACTCGGTTTTACCGTCCACGGACTGGCGGCGGTGTCGCTTGACGGTCAAATCGTCAGCAGCACGCGGATTCGCGAAGCCATTCGTTCCGGCAATCTGGATGCCGCCAGCCAGAGGCTCGGGCGGCCTTACGCGATTTCCGGCCGCGTCATCGAAGGCGACCGCGTTGGCCGGCAGCTCGGTTTTCCCACGGCCAACCTTGACGTGTCCGGCCTGCTGTTGCCGCCCAACGGCGTTTATGCCGGCCGGACCTGCGTGAAGAAAAAAGACCACCAGGTGGCACTCAACATCGGTTTCCGGCCGACGGTCGGGTCCGCCGCGCCGCAGCTCCGGGTGGAGGCGCACCTGCTGGATTTCTGCGGTGATCTTTACGGCGGGGAACTGGAGATTGAAATCGGCGAAAAGCTGCGGGACGAGCGGAAATTCGGTTCGCTCGAAGAACTGAAAGCCCAGATTGCACGGGATGTTGTCGCGGTGAAACATCGGTTTTAACCACGAATAAACAGGAATATTCACGAACCGGAAAAGCAAGCCGAGTGTGGGGTTGTTATCGTATAGCTGCCAAGAGATTGGTGTTTATTGGTGTTCATTTGTGGTAAAATTTCCTTGAACACAGAAGCAGGATTCATTGTCCACCCATCTGAAAAATTAAAAAATGAATACCGGAATCAACGCCATCAACGAAGCAGTCAAGGAAGCTGGCGCCTTCACGCACCCGCTGTTCAACGAACTCGGCAAGGTCATCGTCGGCCAGAATTATCTGACCGAGCGGCTCGTCATCGGTCTCCTGGCCAACGGCCACGTCCTCCTCGAAGGCGTGCCCGGCCTGGCCAAGACGCTCGCGGTCAAGACCCTCGCTGCGACGATCAACGTGAAGTTTTCACGGCTGCAGTTCACGCCCGACATGCTGCCCGCCGATGTCATCGGCACGCAGATTTATAATCCGCAGTCCGGCGGCTTCTCCACGCGCAAAGGCCCGGTCTTCGCCAACCTCATCCTGGCCGATGAAATCAACCGCGCGCCCGCCAAGGTGCAGAGCGCCCTGCTTGAAGCCATGCAGGAAAAACAGGTCACCATCGGCGAACAGACGTTCAAGCTCGAGGAACCGTTCCTCGTCCTCGCCACGCAGAATCCCATCGAGCAGGAAGGCACCTACCCGTTGCCCGAGGCGCAGGTTGACCGCTTCATGCTCAAATTGAAAATCGGCTACCCGTCGCGCGCCGAGGAACGGCAGATTCTTGACCTCATGGCGCGCACCAGCGGCACGCCCACCGCGAGCGCCGTCGTCGAGGCGAAACAAATCCTCAAGGCCCGCGAAGTCATCAACGACATCTACGTGGACGACAAGGTGAAGGAATACATCGTGGACCTCGTCTGCGCCACGCGCGACCCGGACCACTACAAGATTGCGGTGAAGGACTTCATCCAGCTGGGCGCGTCGCCGCGCGCGACCATCAACCTGACGCTGGCGGCCAAGGCGTATGCGTTCCTCAAGGGCCGCGGTTATGTCACGCCGCAGGACGTGAAAAGCATCGGCATGGACGTGCTGCGCCACCGCGTGGCCATCACCTACGAAGCCGAGGCCGAGGAAAAGACGAGCGAAATCATCATCCAGAAAATTTTTGATGAACTGCCGGTGCCGTAAGGAAAATTCCGAATGACGAATGACGAATTCGCCACGAACAAAAAATGGATGACCCGCTCAACATGCCGCCAATCACAGCACATTTGTCGCTGATGGTTGATGCAATGTATCTAAACGCGGCGGAGCAGGCTTTTGAGCGAGCTAGAAAGGGAAGAAGCTTGGTAGAAAAGGCGATGAAGAAAGTGGAGCGGCTGAACCAACGGCGCGACGGCATACTTGAAAAGCACAACGGCAACAGTTCGAGGCGGTCAGTGCGGTTTGACTTGGCATCAATCTCGGCCTTCAAAGTTTTCCATGGGAATTTGCCTTTTGGAATTGGCGGTGCTTTCCAATCTTGGCATCCGTCCATGAATTCATCCCAAAGCCGATGCGCGAGTTCAACGCGTTCCTCGAATGGAAGTTTTTTCGCGGCAGCAAAGAATTTTTTCACGGACATGGATTTATTTTACTCCGGCAGTTGCCGTGAGCAATTTGAAATTCGTCATTCGTCATTCGTCATTTCCCCATGATTCCGCGCGAAATTCTCAAAAAAATCCGGCAGATCGAGATACGCACGAACCGCGTCGTGACCGAAACGCTCGCGGGCCAGTATCACAGCGTCTTCAAAGGGCAGGGCATGAACTTCGACGAGGTGCGCGAATACCAGCCCGGCGACGATGTGCGCTCCATTGACTGGAACGTCACCGCGCGGATGAACCATCCGTTCATTAAAAAATTCGTCGAGGAACGCGAATTGACGCTCATGCTCGTCGTGGATGTGAGCGGCTCCGGCCTGTTTGGCTCGCGCGCGCAATCCAAACGCGAACTGGCCGCCGAAATCGCCTCGGTGCTCGCGTTCTCCGCCATCCGCAACAACGACAAGGTCGGCCTGCTGCTGTTCACCGACGAGGTGGAGAAATTCATCCCGCCGCGCAAGGGCCGCGGCCACGTCTTGCGCGTCATCCGCGAAGTCCTGTTCTTCGAGCCGAAGCGGCGCGGCACGGATCTGGTCCAGGCGCTCGAATTCATGGGCCGCGTCCTGCCGCATCGCGCCATCGCGGTCGTGATTTCGGATTTCATCAGTCCGGCTGTCCCCGGCCGGCCTTCGCACGGGGACGCGCGACGCTACACCGGCATTCTGCCACCGCCGGTCCAAACCGCCCTGCGCATGGCCAATCGCCGGCACGACGTCGTCGCGGTGCATATTGCCGACCGTTACGAACTCGAGTTGCCGGCGCTGGGCCGCCTGACGCTGGAGGACGCCGAGACCGGCGAGATATTGGAACTCAACACCAGCCCGGCCGAAACCCGTGATGCCTTCGCCGTCCGGCAGCAGAAACAGAATGACGAACTGGCCCGGCAATTCCGGTCCTCCGGCATCGATGCCATCCAATTGCACACGGACGAGCCGTACTCGGCGGCGCTGGGGCGGTTTTTTGAGAATCGCGAGAAACGGAGGCTGCGCGGATGAGGACGGATTTTGCATTCGTAGAGGCTGTCGCAATTTTTGTCGGTAGCACCCGCGTCTCGCGGGTTCAATTCGGTGTCCCGCCGAATTGCCCCGGGGCGCGTGGCCTTGCCTTTTGTCGTCCACCTGCCCGCGGGATGTACACCTTGGCGGTTTCGGGCGTGACGCCCGAAACGACCCGCCGGAGGCGGGTGCTACCGACAGCTTCCGGGCGCGTCAAGTAATTCATGGCCACAAATCAAACAGCGTCACTCGCAACTGCGAACGACATCCGCGACATCAAGCCGCCGGTGGCGATCCCGAATGGCTGGGAATGGATTTGGTGGACGCTCGGCGCGCTCGCGGTCCTGGCGATCCTGTTCCTGGCGTGGAAATGGTGGCAGAAACGGCGTTCGCAGATTCCCTTTGTGCCACCCGTGCCCGCACACGTCCGCGCGAAGCAAAAACTGGCCGAGGCGCTGGCCTTGATCGCCCAGCCGAAGCCGTTTGTCATCGCGGTGTCGGATGCGGCGCGGGCGTATTTGGAGGAGCGATTCAATTTCCACGCTCCGGAACGGACGACCGAGGAGTTTTTACACGAGTTGAACGACACGAATTTGCTGGTGAAAGAGCAAAAGGAAAGCCTCGGCAACTTTTTGGAAAACTGCGACCTAGTGAAATTTGCCAAATACGAGCCGGTTGAAAACGAGTTGCGCAACTTGCACGGCTCGGCCCTGAGGCTGGTTGAAGAAACGGAACCGGCAGATAGTGGCACAGGCGTCTCGCCTGTGTGTTTCGACGCGGCTTCTCCGGAACTCACAGGCGAGACGCCTGTGCCACTAACGGAGCGCTCTCCCGAAATCGTAAATCGTAAATCGTAAATCCAAAATGGTTTTCGCCCATCCCTATTTTCTGTTTCTGCTGTTACTGCTGCCGCTGCTGGCGTGGCTGAAGGGCAAACGCGGCCGGCCGCCGGCGTTTCTGTATTCGTCGGTGCGGCTGGTGGAGGGATTGACGCGGGCGCGGCGCTCCCGGGCGGGCGCCATTCTGGCGGCCTTGCGCTGGCTGGTGCTGGCGGCGTTCATCGTCGCACTGGCCCAGCCGCGCTGGCTGAAGAGCCAGACCACGGTCAAGGCCAGCGGCGTGGACATCGTCGTGGCGCTCGATTTGTCCGGCAGCATGAACACCCCGGACTACGCGCTGAACGGCCGGCGCCTCAGCCGGTTCAACGTGGCGAAACCGGTGCTGAAAAAGTTCGTCGAGGAGCGGCCCAACGACCGCATCGGCCTGGTGGTTTTTGCCGCGCAGGCATTCATCGGTTCGCCGATGACCCTGGATCACGACTTTTTGCTGGAGAACATCGACCGGCTCGAAATCGGCACCATCAATTCGGACGCCACCGCCATCGGCGACGGCCTGACGACCGCGTTGAACCGGCTGCGCGATTTGAAGTCGAAAAGCAAAATCATCGTGCTGATGACCGATGGCGGGAACAATGCCGGCAAAATCGATCCGCTCACGGCGACGGAGGCGGCGCGGGCGCTGGGAGTGAAGATTTACACCATCGGCCTCGGCAACCGCGAGATCGTCGAACGCATGGGATTGCCGCCCGGCTATCTGCCGGATGAGGACACGCTGCAAAAGATCGCGCAGATGACCGGCGGCAAATTTTATCGCGCGGACAATTCGGAAAAGCTGCGGACCATCTACGATGAAATTGACCAGCTGGAAAAAACCGAGGCGGTGGTCAGCAAATTCGCCCAGTTTGATGAATTGTTTCCCTGGCTGGTGTCGTTCGGATTGGCGGTGTTGTTGCTGGAAATGACATTGTCGCAAACCCTCTTCCGGAGGCTGCCGTGAAATTTACGATTTACGATTTACGATTTACGATTTCAAGATGAGGTTCGAGCATCCAAATCTGTTGTGGCTGCTGCTGGTTTTGCCGCCGGTGATGATGCTGTTCTTCCGGCTGGCCAGCCGCGCCCGGCAAAAACGGCTCGAACAGTTTGTCCAGGCCCGGTTGCTTCCGGCCCTGACCGTCGGCATCTCCCCCGCGCGGCGGAAAATTCAATTTGCCCTCCTGACCCTGGCGGTCCTGCTCCTGCTGGTGGCGCTGGCCCGGCCGCAACATGGATTCGATCTGACGGAAGTCGAGCGGCGCGGGCTGGACGTCGTGGTGGCGATTGACACGTCCAAAAGCATGCTGGCCACGGACATCGCCCCCAACCGCCTTGCCCGGGCCAAGCTGGCCGCGCTCGAGTTGATGCAAAAGGCCGGGACCGACCGGCTGGGCCTGGTCGCATTTGCCGGTGACGCCTTTTTGGAATGCCCGCTGACGGTTGACGACACGGCGTTTCAACAATGCGTGCAGGCATTGGACGTGAACACGATTCCGCAGGGTGGCACCGCCATCGCCACGGCCATCAACACGGCGCTGACCGCCTTCAAGGAAGACCGCCATCACAAGGTGCTCGTGCTGTTCACCGACGGCGAAGACAACGACACCGGCGCGCTGGAAGCGGCGCAGAACGCCGCCAAGGCCGGTCTGAAGATCTTCACCGTCGGCATCGGCACCGCGGCGGGCGACCTGTTGCGCGTCACGGATGCCAGCGGCAATTCGGATTACGTCCGCGATCCGGAAGGCAATGTGGTGAAGTCCCATCTCAACGAAGCGTTGTTGCAACAGATTGCCGGCGCGACCGGCGGGTTTTACCTGCCGTTGCGCGGGGCCAGCACAATGGACACGCTTTACGAGCGAGGTCTGGCGCCGCTGCCGGCGTCGGAAGGCAAGGAACGGCTGATCCGGCGCTACCACGAACAATTTCAATGGCCCTTGACGGCTGCTATATTGCTGTTGCTGGCCGAGATGTTTCTGCCGGAGCGCAGGCGTGAACGACCAGGTGTTGGTAGGGCCGGCCTGCCGGTCGGCCAGGACGCGCGGCAGCGCGTCCCTGCCGGTGCGTTGGCAATTGTGGCGCTTGTTTTTTTGCCGTTTGTTGCCGGGGCTTCGCCTTCATCTGCCCTGCGCGAATACAACACGGGCAATTACACCAACGCGCTGCAGGAGTTTTCCCGGCTGGCCTTGATCCGCACGAACGACTTGCGGCTGATTTTTAATGCGGGCGCGGCGGCCTATCGCGCCACGAATTATGACGAGGCGATGAAATGTTTTTCCCTGGCGACGCTGGCGCCGGATTTGAAGCTGCAGCAAAAGGCGTTTTACAATCTGGGCAACGCGCAGTTTCAAATGGGAAAAAGCGCGAAGGATCTGGATGGCCTGCAGGCGGCCTGGGAGGCGGCGGTCAAAACTTATGAGCGGGCGGTGGAGCTGGACAAGGCCGACGCAGACGCCGCGTTTAATCTGGCCTTTGCGAAAAACGGCGTGGAACAGATCAAGCAGTTTCGCGAGGCGATCCGCCGGGCGAAAAGCGAGGCGGATGCGGCCGTCCGGCGCGCGGAATTTCACCGGGCGCTGGAAATCATGGCCCCGCTGCAAAAGACCTTCGCCGCGAAACAGTTTGAAGACTTCACCAAAAAACTGAAGGACATCGATGACATTGCGACTCCTCATCAGCCTTGAATTGCTGCTGCTGGCAGGGCAGGCAGCCCGCGCGCAGACCGCCGAGGAGTTTTTCAACGGCGGCGCGCAGTTTTATATTTCCAACAACGTTGCCTCCGCCTGGCAAAAAGTGGAAAGCGGGCGGAAACTTTACCCTGACGACGTGAAATTAAAGAAACTTGAGGAGTTGCTGAAGCAGCAAAGTCAACAACAACAGCAACAGCAGCAGCAACAGCAGCAATCACAACAGAATCAGCAAAACCAGCAGAACTCATCGAATCAGCAGCAGGAACAAAAGCAGCAGGATCAGAAGAATCAGCAATCGCAGCAGCAGAATTCCGGCGGACAACAAAACCAGCCGCAGCAGAACCAGCAACAACAGAACCAGGCTGACCAGCAGAAGGACCAGCCGCAGCCGGGACAACAACCGCAGCCAGCCAATGGCCGGAAAGATGACAAATCGGAAGAGCAGGGTGGTCAGGCCCAGGCATCGGCGAACCGGGAAATGTCGCCGGAAGAGGCCCGGCGGCTTCTCGACGCGCAAAAGGGCGACGAGCAAATCCTCCAATTTAAACCGGCTGGTCCGCCGAAAAGCCAAAATAAGCCCATAAAAGATTGGTAATCAGAGCGGTTAATAGTCATAAGTAGCTGGATTGCAATGTTTTGAAAGTTTGCCCCGGCGGTGGTTTCTTCTTGAATTTTGGCCAAAAGAGGCTAACATGAAGCCGCGTCGGTCTTCTGGTGTGGGCGCTCTCCCGAGGTTCAGTGGGTGAGAGGACATTTTTATACCGAACCGGCGCGGCTCGTGGGCGCGGTATGTTGAGTTTTTCTGAACAAAACCGGGCCTTGGCAGGTCAAAATATAATTTATGTTGAAGCGAAAAAGAACGACGCGCAATCATCGAAATGGCAACCAGCGCAGTGCTGCGGCAAAAACGGCACCGATGCGCCGGCGCTTTGTCATTTCTTCCAGTGCGCGCCGGGACGCCGCAAAGCCGCAGAAAACCAGGCCCCACGGAAATGGGGCGGTGGCTCCGGCGGTAAAATCGCCGCAAAACGGCCACGCCAATGCCGCCACCGGGACGCCCCTGCAATCGTCCGTGGACCTGACCGAGACGGTCCGGACGCTGCTGCACCTCGCGCAGGAGCACGGCTACATCACTTACGACGACGTCAATGACGTCCTGCCGGACAATCTCAGCCCCGAGGATCTCGATGCGCTGCTGACCAAGCTGCGGAGTCTGGACGTGGAGATCGTCATGGATCAGGCCGAGGCCGAGCGCGCCAAGCAGCCCGAACCGGCGCAGCCGCAGGAGGAACAGGACGAGGACGCCCGCCTGGAAATTCTCGACGACCCGGTCCGGATGTACATGAACCAGATGGGCAAGGTCCCGCTGCTCACGCGCGAACAGGAAGTGGAGATTTGCAAGCGCATCGAGGAGGCCGAACTGGAGATGAAGCGCATTGTGTACAGCCTCGGTTTCACCGCCAAGGAACACATCGCCATCGCGGAAAAATTGCTGTCCGAGCCGCCGAAGGAACGCTTCGACCGCGTGATTGTGGACAAGAAAATTGCCAATCGCGAAGGTCATTTGCGCGACTTGCGCAAGCTCATCAAGAAAGTCCGCGCCTTCGACCAGAAGGTGGACGCGAAGTATTTCAACTGGCAAAAGGCCCTGCAAAAGGGACGCAAGGAAAAGATGCAGCGGGAGTTGAAGAAGCTCAGCCTGAAGCTGCAGGAAATCTTCACCCGGTTCTTCTACAAGCAAAAGGTCGTCGAGGAGATGATCGTGGTGGCCGGCAACATTCATGAGAAGTTCCAGGCCAGTTTGCGCCACATCCAGGAACTCGAAGGGCTGCGCACCACCGCCGAGCGCCGCGCGACGATCGAGGCCGAGCGCGCCAAAATCCAGACGCTCGAACAATTCGTGCGGATGCCGCGCGAGGAGTTTTTCAAGGTGTTCAAGGAATTGCGGGCCGCCGCCGACCGCGGGCTGAAGGCCAAGACACACATGGCCGAGGCCAACCTGCGCCTCGTGGTTTCCGTCGCCAAAAAATACACCAACCGCGGCCAGTCATTCCTCGATTTGATCCAGGAAGGCAACATCGGTTTGATGAAGGGTGTCGAGAAGTTCGAGTACCGCCGCGGCTACAAGTTTTCCACCTACGCCATCTGGTGGATCCGCCAGGCCATCACGCGCTCGATTGCCGACCAGGCGCGCACCATCCGCATCCCGGTGCATATGATTGAAATCATGAACAAGCTCTGGCGCGCGCAAAAGCAGCTCACCCAGGAACTGGGCCGCGAGCCCACCCCGGAGGAACTCGCCGACGAAATGCACATGCCGGTGTCGCGCATCCACGCGCTGCTCAAGATGGCCCAGCAGCCGGTGTCGCTCCATGCGCCCGTCGGTGACGACGGCGACGTGAGCGTCGGCGATTTCATCGAGGACAAGACGGCCGAAAATCCGTCGGAAGTGACCAGCTACAGCCTGCTCCGGGAAAAGCTGAGCGACGTGCTGACGACGTTGACGGAGCGCGAGCGGAAGATTCTTGAAATGCGGTTTGGTTTGCTCGACGGCTACGAGCGCACGCTCGAGGAAATCGGCAAAATGTACAACGTCACGCGCGAGCGCATCCGGCAGATCGAGGCCAAGGCGCTGCGCAAGCTTCGTCACCCGACGCGCGTCCGCCATCTGCAAGGCTTCCTCGAAACGGCCGAGCCGGCGTAAACGCGGTTAAAATCGCGCCATTGGGCGAAAAATTGACCCGGGGTTGGTCCCGCCAGGCGGGAACCGCCCCGGGTTGAATCATTTTAAGTTGGCAATCTACTCCGCGTCACCTGTCCGGTCAGCCATGCCGTCAGTTTGAGCCACGATATTGGGTCGGCCTGTGTATCTCCCCTGGCTCGCAGTTCCGCTTTCCCGCTAACAGTGCCAGACCAAGGTGAAGGGCGCAAAAGAGTTCGCTTTTTTGCAATTTATTGGTATGGTGTTTTTCACATGAGAACACATTACCCCACAGTCAATCGTGTCACCATGCTCGTGCTCTGCCTGGCCTGTTTGGTGGGGCCGAAGGCCTTCGCCGGGTCTGACACTGCCGACTTGGAGCAGGCGGTGACGAATTTTTTCACCGTGATGGATAAACTCGTCATCGAGGTTCCGGAAGCGAAGGACGCAGCCGGGACGGTGAAGGTGCTCGACTCCTGGACGGGCGCCAACAATGGCGTCGCCGACGCCGGCGAGGACCTGGTGCGGAAGCACCCGGATTTCGCGTCAAAGCCGCCGCCGGGGTTGGTCCCGTATTTCACACGCTGCCTCGTGCTGAACACGAACTACACCCCGATCAGCCTCAGACTGGGAACCTTGATCAAAGAGTTTCACAAAGATCCGGGCGTTGCCGCTTCGGTTACCCGTTATCAGCGGTCACTGATGCGATTGGATGCGCTGACGAAACTGGGCGTGATAGACAGGGATTGATCCGGCCGGTTCTGTCCGGGCAACCCTTGCGGCAAGGTTCCGTTCGGTCATTTCGTTTCGCTGAGAGCGCGCCGGCGCTCGTTGCCGATGCTGAGACGTCCAACGCCGCTGGACTGTCTGATTTTTGGTGAAAATCCAAGCCGTCAGGGTTTCATGATCCAGCCCGGGAAACCATACACATCCCGTCAGCCGCCGCCGAAGCTGCGACATTCAGCTTAAGTTGCGTTTGGCGTGCAACCAATGGGCCCGGTTACACCTGGATGGGCAGGATGAGCATGGGCCAGCCGTTTTGATAGAGCCGGCGTTGCAGTTCAAACACGGTGTAGTTGTGCAGCCAGCGGGTCAGCAGGTTCTCGTCCTTGAACACCAGTTGCCCGGCGTAGAATTGCGCCTGCGGGAAGCGTTGCGCCACCTGTTCGCACAGTTTCGCCGCCTCATCCGCCACGTCCGTGCCCACCGCGAAGTGCGCTTCGGCATAAAACCCCTGCTGGCGCATGAAGGCGACATAGCGGTCCACCTCGCGGCGCGAGTGTTCGCGGAGATTTTCCATTTCCGCGGCGCCCTTGAAGCTGCCCGCGTCCACCACGCCCACCTGGAGGAAAACAAAATTCTGATAAACCTTGGGAAACATCCGGACCACGGCCAGCAGGGTATGCAGGCCGAGGCCGTTGAAGCCGTTGACCAGAAGCACCGCCGTGCGGGCCTTGGGATCACAGGCGGGCGCGGGCGCGTGGGTATCCTTGATGCTGGCCGGGTCGATGCCGGCGGCGGCGACAAGTTCGTCGAGGCGTTGCAACTGGATTTGCGTCTGCTGGTAGTGACGTTTCACCCAAAAAGCGGCGGCAATCAGGATGCCGGTGACCAGCAGTGTGGCCCAGCCGCCTTCAAAAAATTTCACGACACAGAGTGAAACCAGAATGCCGCCGGTCAGCAGCAGGCCGATGCCATTGATGAGAATTTTGCTCTTCCATCTGGGTTCCTTCGTCCGTTCCAGCCACCAGTGGCGCACCATGCCAAGCTGCGACAGGCTGAAGGTGATGAAGACGTTGATGCTGTAAAGCACGACCAGGATGCTCACCGCGGCCTGGGTGAACAGCACCAGAACCAGCGCCGCCGCGCCCATCAACAACACGCCGTTCTGGGTCACCAGCCGGTCGCTCAACGAGGCAAAGCGGGTCGGCATCCAGCGGTCCACGGCCATGTTGGCCAGCACACGTGGACCGCCCAAAAAGCCGGTCTGCGCGGCGATGAACAGGATGGCCGTGGATGACACGAGTGCCGTGACGACAAAAATTTTTGCCCACAGCGGCGGCCAGGCCGAGGTCATCTGCTCGAACAGAACGGCATTCAAGGTTTTTCCCGGCACCGGCGCGACATGATACAGCAGATACGCCAGCAGCAATCCGCCGACGACAAACGACAGCGACGTGGCCATATAGACCATCGTGCGCTTGCCGGTTTCCACGCGCGGTTCGCGCAGCGAGTTCAGGCCGTTGCTCACCGCCTCGATGCCCGTGTAGGTGCCGGCGCCGAGGCTGTAGGCCCGCAGCATTACCACGACGATCCCCCACGTGCCGATTTGCGACGCCGCGGTCTGCACGTCGGACGCCACGCCATTCGCAATGCCGGGCAGCTCGCCCGCGTGCGAAGCGACGCCAAATACAATCGCTGCCGTGAAGGTCAGCACGAACAGAAAAAACACCGGCACCCACAACAACACCGATTCCTTGACCCCGCGCAAATTCAGCAGGGTGAGGAAGATAATTCCGCCGGCCGCAAAGGCGGTTTTAAAGCCCAGCCAGCCGGCCGGCAGCAAACTGAACAGCGCGTCGGTGCCGCTGGCAACGCTGAGGGCGATGGTCAGCACATAATCACCAATCAGGGCGCACCCGGACACCACGCCCGCCGTCGGCGACAGCAGTTTGCTGGCGACGAGGTAACCGCCGCCGCCCGTTGGAAAAGCCTCGATGATTTGGGAATAACTCGTGCAGATGACGACAATCGTCAGTATGGTCGCGGCGGCGACAAACAAGCTCAAATAGGTATGCATGCCCAACGCGAGGTAGGCCGCCTCCGGGCCATAACAGGACGACGACAGGCCGTCCGCGCCCAGGCCGACCCAGGCGAACAGGGCGATAAGCGAAGTCTGGTGGAACAGGCCTTTGTCGGAAAGATTCCGCGCCCGGCCAATAAACACATTTTTCGCCAGCGCCGCCAGTTCGCGCAAATTCATAAGCATTGCGGCCAAGCTGCCGTTGTCCGACCGGGTTTTGCCGGGGATGGTGTCACAGGGCCTTGATTCAACCAGAAACGACGGAGATTTGCAGCTTAAAACCGCAGTGGCCCGGGAGTGATGGCGCCCCGCCGATTCGCCGCATAATGCCGGTTGGTTCCATCTGCCGACGAGACGTCGGCGCTCCCAGGCGGAGGAATCAACCTTTTCCCATCAGCCGGTGGCCCACGCCGGGCTCGTGATGAAAAGCCCGGGCGCCGGAATGGGAATTCATTCTTTGGTACCGGCCGATTGATCAAGCCGCAGGCTCGATGCCACACCCGATTTTGGTTGCCATTTCAGCCAACCTGCGTGATATAAGCATCTGTACTTTGAATTGTTATGAAAAGAAAACAGCTTAGCCGGCGCCGGTTTATTCAACGCTCCCTGACCGTCACCGGCGCGCTCGCCCTGGGTTCGAGCGGCTTGATGCCCGCGCTCGGCGCAGCGGCCGCCAAACGCACCGCGGTGGATCAGGTGACGCTCGGCGGCACCGGCATCAAACTCAGCCGCCTGGGCATGGGCACCGGCAGCAACAACGGCCATGTCCAGACCGCCCTGGGCCGCGAAGGGTTCAAACGCCTGATCCAGTATGCCTACGACCAGGGCATCACCTGTTTTGATTGCTCCCAGACCTACGTCACGTTCGACTGGCTCGGCGCCGCCATCAAGGGATTGCCGCGCGAAAAGCTTTTCATCCAGTCCAAAATTCCCGGCCAGCCGGAGAACGTGCTCGAAACCATCGATCATCACCGCAAGGTTTTTGACACCGATTATGTGGACAGCCTGTTGATCCATTGCATGGTCAGGGATGATTGGACCGAGCAATGGAAACGGGTCATGGACGGATTCAATCAGGCCAAGGACAAAGGCTGGATTCGCGCCAAGGGCGTCTCCTGTCACAGTCTGCCCGCCTTACGCCAGGCCACGGAAACGCCCTGGACCGATGTGCATCTGGTCCGCGTCAACCCCCAGGGCCGCCACATTGACGGTCCGGAAAAGTCGGTTTGGAGCGGCAAGCTGCACGATGTTGCCCCGGTGGTGGCGGAAATCAAAGCCATGCGCGCCAGGGGTCGCGGCGTCATCGGCATGAAAATCATCGGCAACGGCGAGTTCATCAACGCCGAGGACCGCGAAAGGTCCATTCGTTTTGCCATGTCGCGTCCGGAACTGGACGCCGTGGTCATCGGCTTCAAAAGCTCCGCCGAGATTGACGAGGCGATCCAGCTCATGAACCGGGCGCTGGCCGAGGCCGCGTAAAGCTTTCAACTTCGCTCCAGCGGACAGCGGCCAACCTGGGGTTCTGGCGACAGACCAGTCGCCAGTGGCAAACAAACCAGGCCGTTCTCCCCAGGAACAGTGGCCGGCTTCAGCCTCAAACCTTATTCCAGTTCCAACAACCGGTAGCCCACGGCGGACTCGGTGATGATGAGTTCGGGGTGGGACGGCTTTTTTTCAATCTTCTCGCGCAGATGCGCGATGTGGACGCGCAGGTAATGCGTTTGCTCCACCGCCTTCGGCCCCCAGACTTCCGTCAGCAACTGGCGGTGCGTCAAAACCTTGCCGGCGTGTGTCACGAACAATCGCAGCAGCGAATACTCAATCGGCGTGAGCTTGATTTCCTGGCCGTGCTTGCGGACGACGCGCGCGGACAAATCCACCTCCAGCTCGCCGGTGCGGAAAATCGCGTCCGCGCCCTGCGGCTGGGCGTGCCGCAGCACGGCGCGGAGACGCGCGAGCAGTTCGGCGCTGTTGAACGGCTTGGTCACGTAATCGTCCGCGCCCGCGTCCAGCGCGGCCACCTTGTCATCCTCGCGGTCGCGCACGCTCAGGATGATGACCGGCACGCGGCTCCATTCACGCAGGCGCTTCAGCACTTCCATGCCTTCGAGATCGGGCAGGCCGAGGTCGAGCAAAACCGCGTCGGGCCGGCGCTGGGCGGCCTGGGCGATGCCGTCCGATCCGGTGGCGGCGTCGAAGACGCGATAGCCGTTCGCCTCCAGCGTGACGCGCAGGAGACGGCGGATTTGCGGCTCGTCGTCCACGATCAACACCAGCGGTTTGAGGGCATCGCTCATTCTTTTATCTCCAACTCCGGCACATGATAGTCAATGGCTATTGCCGGGTAAAGCTGCACTGCCGCCGGGTCAATCAGTTTCACACTTCTTGAAAGATGCGGGCCGTTGCTGTACGAAGTAACCGCAAATTTTTCCAAGACAGGCAAAAAATGGTCGTCATCCCAGTTGATGCCGACGGCGGAGTTGGTATTATCCCGCAAGCGCAAGTCAAATGCCCAAGAAAACTCGACGAATCAGCAGAGCCAAACGCCAGCAGAACGGCGTTGCCGCACTGCATGAGGACGCGCCACCGTATCGCGTCAACGGCGATGCTTCGCAACGCGGACGGACAATTCCGCCGCCCATCACCCGCCTTGCCGAGAAAAAGAAACTCATCCCGTTCGGCTGGTATGGGGGAAAGTTCTCGCATCTCGACTGGCTGCTGCCGCTGCTTCCCGACTGTCATCATTAAGGAATTATGAGGCGAAAAAAATCTTCAAACCGGCTGAAAGCGCAGTCGTTCGCAGACTTCAAGTCGGATGGCGCCAACTGGATCACACTGGCGACTGGTGAATACTACCCGGACATTCTCAAGGACGCGTGCGAACTTTACAAACCGGTTCTGGTCCTGTTTGGGCAGTTGCTGAAAACTTCCGAATCATCCACCCGCCTGTTCCTGCAAATCGCCGAACAGACCGACGGTTGGATGTGCATTCAACTCGCCCGCGTATTCCGCAAATACGTCAGCCCGGAAACGCCCGTCGAAATGCTCAAGAAGAAAACCCAGGCGGAGCAAATTCGTCAGGAATTCGGAAAGGGCTTCCGTCCGATTCAAAAGGTGCAGGCGGCGTTTGCCACGCGACCGATTCCAGATGAAGCGCTCTGCGCCGTGCTGTGGGAATACAAGGATCGCGGGAAAAAGGGTTACGACCTGACTGAAAGGTTTTTCTCGCTGTTTCGTTCCTCGTTTCCCGATCTGGTCATCAAAGGGCCGGAGCGCGCAGGCAGAGACTTTTTGATGGGCGAGGTATTCGACAAATACCCCAATCCCGGTCGACCGGTTGACTTCGTCATCTTCGACAAAACCGGCAACAAAGTTCTGGCCATCGGCTTGGCACGTTATGATTCGGATCGGGGTGGCGCGCAGGAGGATGATCGGACAGGCGGATATAACAATTGTGCCACTGAAATCCTGAACTACGTGATGAAGTGCCGGTTGCGCACGAAGGTCATTTTCATCAACGACGGGCCCGGGCTGCTGCTGGGTTCGATGTGGGATGATTACGCGAAGCTCGAAAACAGCCGCCCCGGGAAAATCCTCGTTGCCACACTTCGCATGGTGTCCAACCGCATCACGCGGGAGTGGCTGTTGTCTTAAGGAGGCGCGCCATGGCCACTGGGATTCCCCGAACAAAATGGCAGAGCGCGGCGCACCGTGTTCACACCAACGGTTTGACCTCTGGAAATACCGACGTGCATTTGAGCTACGAAGGCAAGAAATCCGAACAGGAGATTCTTGGCACACCACCGGCGAAGTGCCGTCAACTCTGGCCGGAACAAAATGGCCATGCAACCCCCAACCGACTTTACTACGGTGACAATCTGCCAATCCTTGCGGCGCTGATGCGCGATCCCGCAGTTCGCGGGCATGTCCGGCTGGTCTATATTGACCCGCCTTACGCGACCAAAAGCGTTTTCCAATCGCGCAGCCAGACAGACGCCTACACAGATTTGTTGGAGGGCGCGCACTACCTCGAATTCCTGCGGGAGCGCCTGATTCTCCTCCGGGAGCTGCTTGCGGATGATGGCTCGATTTACATTCATCTCGATGAAAACATGGCTTTTCTCGTCAAGGCCGTCATGGACGAAGTGTTTGGCCGCGCAAATTTCCGGAACTGGATTACGCGCAAGAAGTGCAATCCCAAAAACTACACGCGGAAAACCTACGGCAACGTCGCCGACTACATCCTCTTTTACACAAAGACGGACAACTATGTCTGGCATCGTCCCGTTGACCCGTGGACGGAGGAGCGCGCCGCGAAGGAATATCAGTATGCCGAACCGGGCACAGGCCGGCGTTACAAAAAAGTGCCTGTCCACGCTCCGGGGGTCCGCAACGGTGAAACCGGAAAGCCTTGGCGCGGAGTGAATCCGCCGCCCGGCAAGCACTGGCAATATCCGCCGCGCGTGCTCGATGAGATGGACGCGCGCGGAGAAATCTATTGGTCGCCCACTGGCAATCCCCGCCGGAAAATATATTTCGACCAGAGCGAGGGCGTGCCGGTGCAGGACATCTGGCTGGAATACCGGGACGCGCACAACCAGAACATTGAAGTTTCCGGTTATCCAACCGAGAAGAACCCGGCGCTGCTCGCGCGCATCATTGAAGCCTCATCAAATCCGGGAGACATCGTGCTCGATTGTGTCTCCGGTTCGGGTACGACATTGAGTGTGGCCTCGCACAAACGGCGGCGCTGGATTGGGGTGGATAACAGCCCGGAGGCCATCAGCACAACGATGCGACGTTTCGGCAAGGGACTTGAACCGATGGGGGATTTCGTAAGCAAACTGGAGTCAGCCGAGCGAGATGAAGAGTCAGAGGCTACACTGTCACTGTTTGGGCCCGAGGAAACGGCGAAGCCAACACCAAAACAAAAGAATCGCCATCAGACCATTGCCGACTTTGCCTTGATAGCTCAAGAACCCTACGAAGGCGAGTTTGCTGACGTGCTCGAACAGTGGACTGACTGGAATGGCGAAAGCAAGGTTCTACAGCTTGCTGAAGATCCGGTTCCCTACAGAACAGGCAAGCCGCAGAAATCGAAGCGCCGTTCCAAGCATCGAAAGCACAGCCGTTGAAATGCCGTGTCGTATGCAAAATGGCGACATTCCATTGAAGGTCAAAAATAAGATGCCTCGCGCATTTCGTTCTCGAAAGCGGCGCGGAAAGCGCGGCTCAAGATACTGCTTTCCGGTGTCGGGCGGGTAAGAAACGCGTTGCCGCTTTCATCAGCGGACACCGTAAGCCTCATTCAGCAACATTTGCGCTGCAAACAGACAAGCCGCTTGCCGGCGCTGATTGTGGCAGCGATTTTTAAGGCGGCGAAAATTAGACGGGCTGGCAACGAAGAACAGGCCGGAGCGGTCGGCGATATACAAATCACAATTCCCGGCGGTCAAAAAATGGTGACGCGTTGCGAGATGAAGAACAAGGCGGTGCAACGTGGCGACATTGACCGTGCGCTTCAGAAAATTGCCGCTCAAGGGAAGCACGTTCAAAACTACATCTTCATCACGACTGAGCTTGTAGCAGATGACATTCGCGAATACGCCTGCTCAAAGTATGACGAAACGGGTGGTGTCGAAATCGCGATTCTCGACTGCATTGGATTCCTGCGGCATTTCCTGCATCTGTTTCACCGCCTTCGCAAAGATTTTCTCGACCAATACCAGGTCCTCGTTCTTCGTGAACCGGACAGCGCGGTCAGTCAGGCTTTAAAAGAAGCATTCCTCGCCTTACGCCAGGCGGCGGAGAGTGCGGATTGAACCATGTACTTCCGCCAGCGCCGGCTGGAAAACCTTGACTAACTATTCCGGCGGTTTTTCGGGTTGCGGGAAATTCAAGGTGAACAGCGCGCCGCCGCCAGGGCGGTTGGTGGCGGTGATGGTTCCGCCGTGCGCCTCGACGAAACCCTTGACGATGGTCAGTCCGAGTCCGCTGCCGCCAGTGGGCGCGGTGGGGGCGCGGAAAAATTTGTCGAAGATGCGCGGCAGCCATTCGGACGGGATGCCTGGTCCGCGGTCCGCGACGCTCAACACCAGTTGGTCGTTGGCCAGTTGCGCCGACACATCAATCGGCGTGCCGGCGGGGGTGTCATTGGCTGCATTGAGCAGCAGGTTGGCGAGGGCGTGTTGCACGAGGGAAAAGTCAAGCCGGACCAGCAAGGGCGCGGACGGCAGATCCAGTTTTACCGGGTGCGCCGCCAGTTCGCGCTGCAATTCGCGCAGCGTCGTCTGCACCAGGTCGCGCGCGTCGTGCCAGTCGAGG
>JBKQOA010000100.1:0-17203 GCA_052145735.1 Limisphaerales bacterium | reverse complement strand
GCGCGGATTTTCCGGTTGGCCCGGACCGCGCTTTCACAAGCGCGGCTGCCATGCCTCTGGAAGTTTTCGTCCATGGCGCGCTTTGTGTCGCCTATTCGGGCCAATGCCTTACCAGCGAAGCCCTTGGCGGACGCTCGGCCAACCGCGGCGAATGCGCGCAGGCCTGCCGGATGCCTTACGACTTGATTTCCGATGGCGGGCAGGTTCCGCTGGGCGACCGGAAATATCTGTTGAGCCCGCAGGATCTGGCCGGGCTGGAGGTTTTGCCGGAGTTGGTTCGCGCCGGTGTGGCATCGCTGAAAATCGAAGGCCGGCTCAAATCGCCGGAGTATGTCGCCAATATCACGCGCATCTATCGCAACGCGCTCGACGCACTGAGTGACAGGTGGCAGGTTACAGATGACAAGAATCGGCCCACGCACGATGCAACCCCCCGTCACTCGTCACTCGTCACCCGTCACGATCAGTACGACATGGAGATGGCCTTTTCGCGCGGCTTGCACACCGGCTGGTTTGGCGGCACCAACAACCAGCAACTCGTCCACGCCCGCTTCGGCAAAAAACGCGGCGTGTTTCTCGGTGAAGTCGCGCGCGTACTGCGCGATGGCGTGACCCTCCGGCTCGAAGGCCCGTTGAAACCGGGCGACGGCGTGGTGTTCGACGCCGGCAAACCGGAGGAAGATGAGGAAGGCGGGCGCGTGTATGAGATTAAATCGCGACAGGGCGAAACCTGGCTGGGCTTCGGCCAGGGCGACATTGATTTTTCACGCGTTCACGGCGGCGATAAATTGTGGAAAACCAGCGATCCGGAACTGGACCGGCGACTGCGTCAAAGCTTCGCGGGCGATGCGCTGAGGTTCCAAAGACCGATTGAAATCGAAGTCCATGGTGTCGCCGGCAAACCACTCACGCTCATCGCGCGCGACGAATTGGGGAACATCGCGAAAGTTGAATCTTCCATGCCGCTGGCGAAAGCGGAAAAGCAGCCGCTCACGACCGAACGTCTGCGCGAGCAACTGGGGCGATTGGGAGGAACGCCGTTCAAACTTGGCGAACTGAAGAATCATTTGTCACGCGACGTTTTGTTGCCGGTGAGCGAACTGAACTGCCTGCGCCGTGAAATTGCCGGGGAACTGGAACGGTTGCGCATGCAACCCAAACGCTGGACGTTGAACGAATGCAGAGTGCAGAGTGCAGAGTGCAGAATTGAGACCTCCCGCAGTTTGATAAATCCGCAATCCGCAATCCGCAATCCGCAATTGATCGCCCTCGTCCGCAGCCTGCCCCAGCTTGAAGCTGCGTTGAAGTGCGGTGTGACCACGGTCTATTGCGAATTTGAAAACCCTAAAAAATATCGCGAAGCCGTCACGCTGTTTCGCACGGCGTGCAACTGCGAATCCGCAATCCGCAATCCGCAATCCGCAATTTTTGTCGCTCCTCCGCGCATCTTCAAGCCGGGCGAGGACTGGACGCTCGAACAGGTGCGTTCCTGCAACGCGGACGGGTACCTGGTGCGCAATTACGATCACCTGAAGTTCTTTGCGAACGACCGGCGGATTGGCGATTATTCGCTCAACATCGCCAACTGGCTGACGGCGGACCATTTCAAAAAAAAATTCAATCTGGAGCGGGTGACTACGAGCTACGATTTGAATTTTCACCAGCTCGAGGCGTTGCTGTCGGCCGCCCCGCCGGAATGGTTCGAGGTCACAATTCATCAGCACATGCCGATGTTTCACATGGAGCACTGCGTGTTTTGCGCGTTCCTGTCCACCGGCACGGATTTCCGGAACTGCGGCCGCCCGTGCGACGTGCATGATGTGAAACTGCGCGACCGCGTGGGCGCGGAGCATCCGGTGAAGGCCGACGTCGGCTGCCGCAACACCGTGTTCAATGCCGTGGCCCAGACCGGCGCGGAATATGTAGCGCGGATGATCGAACTGGGTGTGCGATATTTCCGCGTGGAATTTCTCAACGAAACGCCGGACCAAGTGACGCAAACCCTTGCCAAATATCGCCAGCTTTTGCGGGGCGAAATCACCGGCACCCAGCTCTGGCGCGAATTGAAACTGATGAACCAGATCGGCGTCACCCGCGGTCAGATGGGGCGTGAAACGTGATGCGTAAAACGTGAACCGTAATGAGCCGCTCGCGCCTTACGTTTTCCGTTTCACGAATAGAAATACCCCAACTCCCGCAATGACGCGTAATCCTTCTGCCGGTCCGGGGTCGCGCGGCCAATGATGACGTGGTCGAGCACTTCGATCTTCAAAAGCTGCCCGGCGCGGATCAGATCGCGCGTCACCTTGATGTCCGCCTCGCTTGGCGTCGGGTCGCCGCTTATGCCGCTAACGGCATAAGTGGCGTTATACCGCATCCCGTTTTATGCCGCATGTGAGTGGGATTTACCTTTGAAATGGTCCGTTTGAGTATTTGGGTGCGGCATAAAAATGGGAGGCATTGACAGGTGACGGTGGTCATTCTGGGATGGATGAATACAAAACCCATCCTATCGGGCGGCTCTTCGGGGCCGCTTTTTCCATACATCAACTTTTACCTGACCCAGATCAAAGAACAGGGATATGCCGTAGGATCGCACTATGAGCAGGTTCATGTTCTCAAAGTGTGTGATCGCTGGCTTAAGCGAACTGGTCGTGAGGTGCGCGACTTAGACGAATCCGTTGCGCGCGAATGTTTGCGGCGCGCAGTCAAGGGTGGCTACGGGAAAAATGCTGGATCAGCAACGTTGTGTCGGCTACTGGCGATGCTTCGTCGGCTTGGAGTCACGCCTGAGGTTGAAGCGGAGCTGCCCAGTCCGTCCCAGCAACTGGTGGGTGCTTATGAGCACTATCTTCTGAAAGAAAGGAATCTCTCGTGGCAGTCGGTCGTCCCGTTGCGGCGGTTTGCCAACCGGTTCCTATTCGAGAAGTTTGGCGACGATCAACTGAACCTGTCCAAACTCTCTGCGCCTGATGTGACCGCGTTTGTGCAGCGGCATGCGCACCGCTACGGCCCTTCAGAAGCGAGGAAGCTGGTTGCGGCAATGCGGTCGTTTCTGCGTTACCTACATTACAAGGGCCAAGTCGATACCGATCTCTCGGTTGCCGTTCCGAAGGTGGCACGTTGGTCGCTCTCAAACCTTCCGAAGCATCTGTCGGCGGCGCAAGTCCGGCAAGTGTTACGCCATTGCGACCGCAACACCGCCCTGGGACGACGCAATTACGCCATCCTGCTTTTGCTCGCGCGGTTGGGTTTGCGGGCGGGTGAAGTCGTCAGCCTCAACCTTGAGGACATTGATTGGGATAACACGCGCATCACTGTTTGCGGAAAGACCGGCCGATGGGCACAACTGCCGCTGCCAGCGGACGTCGCCCGAGCTATCGCAAATTATCTGCACCGTGATCGGCCACACTGTGCCTGCCGGCGTGTGTTTATCCGTGACCGTGCACCCATCGGCGGCTTCAACTGTGCCCACGCCATTTCGAGCATGGTGAAACGTGCCCTGGTAAAAGCAGGTGTCGTGTCAGGCCGAAAGGGCGCACATCTATTGCGTCATAGTCTGGCGACAGACATGCTGCGCAAGGGCGCGTCACTCGATGAGATCGGTGAGGTACTACGTCACAAAAGCCCCGACTCCACGGCCATCTATGCCAAGGTGGATCTTGGTTCGTTGCGAACACTGGCCCTGCCATGGCCAGGAGGTGCCCGATGAGACCGCTGAATCAAGCCGTCGAAGACTACCTCGCACTCCGTCGTAGTCTCGGGTTCAAGCTTCGGGAGTATGGAATCTGCCTGCACGAGTTCGTTGCCTTTTTGGACAAGAACCGATCAGCTCACCTCACCAACAAGCTGGCGGTGGAGTATGCCACCCAACGCCAACATGAAAAACCCATCTCGTGGTCACGTCGACTGGGTATCATCCGTGGTTTTGCAACTTACCGTATCGGTGCTGATCCAAGAACCGAGATCCCTCCGGTCGGGCTATTGCGGTTCCGCTCCAAACGGGCATGTCCCTATGTCTATTCCCAGGCTGAAATCAGGCAACTGCTCGAAGCGGCCCTCAAGATCGAGTCGCCGCATGAACTACAGCCGCAAACCTATTACTGCCTATTCGGCTTGCTGGCAGTGAGTGGCTTGCGGGTTGGTGAGGCAATCAATCTGCAAACACAAGATGTTGATTGGTCGCAAGGTGTGCTCACGATCCGTGGCACGAAGTTTGGAAAGTCACGGCTGGTGCCACTGCATCCATCCACTCGTACGGTGCTCCTCGACTACGCCAAATGTCGTGATGCGATCTATGCCCAGTGTCCCGGATCCTACTTCTTCGTTACCAGTCACGGCACAAAGTTGGAGAAAACGAACCTTAGCCGCATCTTCCGCGAGCTATCGCGGCAAATCGGTATCCGCACTTTGGGCGTGCGGAATGGTCCACGGTTGCATGACTTCCGGCATCGCTTCGCCATTGAGACCTTGCTTGGCTGGTATCGGCGTGGCGAGGAAATCAGCCGGCGCATGCCGGTGTTGTCGACGTATCTGGGGCACGTGAACGTGAGCGGGACGTATTGGTATCTGAGCAACACGCCGGGGTTGATGGCCGCTGCCAGCCATCTCCTCGAAAGCCGGTGGAAAGGAGTTGGCCAATGAAATCCACCCCGGACTTCTCTTTGTTGTGCCAGTCGTTCTTTTCCAAGCGGCTGATCGCGCAACGCCAAGCGAGCCCACACACCATCTCGGCTTACGCCCAGACGTTCCGCTTATTGATGGTGTATGCAAAAAAGCGGCTGAACACCGATCCGTCGAAACTGTCCCTAGCAGAACTCGACGCTCCTTTTGTTGCGGGCTTTTTGGACGACTTGGAATCCAACCGCTCCACGGGCATACGCAGTCGCAATGCACGACTGGCATCACTCCGCTCCTTCTACCACTACGCGGCCTTGGAAGTTCCGCAGTACGCCGGGCTGATCCAGCGGGTTTTGGGAATCCCATATAAACGACTCACGCGGCGACTGGTAACTTATCTCACCCGGCCGGAAGTGGAGGCACTCCTGGGGAGCGTGGATAAATCCACCTGGCTCGGTCGACGCAACCACGCCCTGTTGTTGGTTGCCGTGCAAACAGGTCTGCGGCTCTCCGAGATCACGGGGTTGCAACAGAAAGACGTGGTACTGGGTGCAGGCGCATACGTTCGCTGTGAAGGCAAAGGACGAAAAGAGCGTTGCACACCATTGACCAAACCGGCGGTGGCTGTATTGAAAGCTTGGATCACGGAATGCGGTGTCTCCCAAGCTACCTTCCTCTTTCCGAGCAACCGGGGCGGGCGACTCAGTGCGGATGCCGTCCAACACGTGGTTGCCAAACACGTCGCAGCGAGCCAACGCACCTGTCCCTCATTGGCGAAAAAGCGCGTGACCCCACATGTGTTGCGGCACACCGCAGCAATGGAGTTGCTCCAAGCGGGCGTGGACCGAGCGTTGATCGCAATCTGGCTCGGTCATGAGTCACTCGACACAACGCAAATCTATCTGGATGCGAACCTCCAGTTGAAGGAGGCCATCCTCACAAAAATGAACCCACCGAAAAGCAAACCGGGGCGATACCGCCCCGATGACCAACTCATGAGCTATCTCAAATCGTTGTGAAAAATCCGCTGTATTATGCCGCATGAGGGAGTGGTTCACCCACGTCAAAATCGGGTGAATCGCGAGCCATGCGGCATAAAACGGGATGCGGTATAACGCCGCTGGGATGATTGTGCGCCAGCACAATCGCAGCGGCATTGGCCGCAATGGCGGCTTTGAACACCTCGCGCGGATGCACCAGGAGGGTGTCGAGGGTGCCGTGCGAAATGTCCTCCACCCGGATCAGCCGCCGCCGCGTGTTCAACAGCAGCACCTGAAACATTTCCACGTTCTTTACCAGGTGCTGCTCGCGCAGGAGCCGGACGATGGCTTCCGGGTTGTCGAGCACCGGCGATTCGCGCTGCAGGTCCTTCGCCATCGCGCGCGCCAGCGCGAACGCCGCCATCAGCGTCACCGCCTTGTCCCGCCCGATGCCCTTGACGCTCCGCAATTCGTCCACCGACGCCCGTGCCAGCGCTTGGAGCGAGCCGCCGAATTTTTGGAGCAGTTGTTTGCCGACTTCGACCGCATTGGCGCCTTTCAAACCGGTGCGCAGCAAAATGGCAATCAGTTCCGCGTGGGTCAGGGCGTCCGGTCCACGCTCCGCCAGTCGTTCGCGCGGCCGCTCACTCAGCGGCTGGTCTTTTAATCGCAGCCCCTCTGCCATAAGCGAGATTTATCAACTCGGCGCGGCAATATCACGCAGAAAAATTGTAGGGGCCGACGTAAGGAGGCTTAGTACTATCGATGTACGATATACGCGGTTTACATGGTAAGGACTCGTAAATCGCGTATCGTAAATTCAGTTAGCGCTTCGCTAACTCGGCTCCTACAAAAATTGCCGAATGTCCCGCGCGCGTGTTAGCCTGCGCTTGCAACATGAATCCACCCGCGTCCAAAACCGGTGACCGTCTGACGCCGTCGCAGCGCCAAGCCGTCACCGCCTGCGGCAACGTGCTCGTCATGGCCGGAGCCGGCACGGGCAAGACGCATACGCTCGTCGAACGCTGCCTCCATTGCCTGTGCGAGGAGCAGCTGCCCGCGTCGCTGGAGGAAATTCTCGTGGTCACGTTCACCGAAGCCGCCGCCGCCGAGATGCGCCAGCGGCTGCGCGAACGGCTGGAGGAAAAGCTTCGGGCCGAGCCGGAGGAACCGCGCTGGGCGGAACAGCTCGCGCTCTTCGACACCGCCCACATCGGCACGCTCCACGGCTTCTGCCTCAAGCTCGTGCGCGAACATTTCCACGAACTCGGCCTCGATTCGCAACTGGCCGTGCTCGACGAGGGTGCGGCCCGCCTGCTCGCCGAGGAAACGCTTGCCGAGGAATTGCAGCCATATTATGAGGAGCAAAACGACCTGGCGGCGGCGGTCCGGAATTTGATCCAGATTTACGGCAACGGCCGCGATCAGACGATCCGGCAGTTGGTTTTGCGCCTGCACCACTACGCGCAGACCCGGCCGGATGCTGCCGGCTGGCTTGCAAGCCAGATTGAAAGATTTGCGGTCCCCGCGCCGGACGAATGGTTCATCTGGCTGATTGCCGCGATTCAAAACTGGCGCAATGACTGGCTGCCGGTGCTCGGAGATTTGAGAACTGGGAACGAGAAAGCGGCTGAATTAACGACTATCTTGGGAAATTTGAACGGGAGCGCGCGCGTCCCGCGCGCCAAATCCGGTGTCTCGCCGGATTTATCTTCGAGCAAAAGCGTTCGGCGTGACGCCGAACGCAACGGGCCGGAGGCCCGTGCTACCACATTTTTGCGCGCCACCGCCGCCGAAGTTCTGGAGCAAATTATCTCCGCCGATGGCAGCTGGCCGGCGAAGCGCAAAACCGTCCTGCGCAAGCCGCTGGAAAAGTTTTTTTCCGATGCGGCATTTTTGCATTCGCTCGCCCCGATCCGCGATGGCCGCGATCCGCTGGTGGAAGATTGGGGCTGGGTGCGCGGCCACATGGACGCCTTGCTGCGACTGACGCAGAACTTTTCCGTCCGGTTCGCCGCGCGCAAACGCGACGATGGGGTCCTGGATTTTCACGATCTGGAGCAATTCGCGCTCAAATTGCTCTGGGATTTTGGCGCGGATAAACCCACACCCGTCGCCGGACGCTGGCGGCGGAAAATCCGGTTTATCTTCGTGGATGAATACCAGGACATCAACGCCGCGCAGGACAAAATCATCCAGGCCCTCAGCCGCGACGGCGCAGAGGCGAACCGCTTCCTGGTCGGCGATGTGAAGCAGAGCATTTACCGGTTCCGGCTGGCCGACCCGAAGATTTTCCGCGATTACGCCGCCGCCTGGCGCGGCCCAACCGGGCAGGCCATTCCGCTCAATGAAAATTTCCGCAGCCGCGAAGGGCTGCTGCACTTTGTCAATTCCGTCTTCGCGCCGCTGATGCGCGAGGACATCGGCGGCGTGGTTTACGATGCCGGGGCCCGGCTGCAATTCGGCGCGCCGGAACAGCGGGCGGAACTCCGTGCGGCTGAGGATCCGGCACCCCGCGCCGAATTGCTTTTGCGGCTCAAGCCGGGCCGCAACGATGCGGAAGGCGACGACGATTACGGCGCGGCTGGCCTGGCGGATTTGCTGGAAACGGAAGCGGAGGCGCGGTTGCTCGCGCAGCGGCTGAAGCAACTGAAAGCGGGAAAACATGAAATCCGGGACATGGAGAAAAAGTGCTTTCGCCCCGCCGAATGGCGCGACATGGCGGTGCTGCTGCGGGCGCCGGCCGGCAAGGCGGAGGTTTTTGCAAAGGAATTTCAGCGCGCCGGCGTGCCGCTCGTCGTCGAACGCGGCGGGTTTTATGACAGCAGCGAAATCCTGGACTTGCTTGGATTGCTGCAATTGCTCGACAACCCGTTGCAGGATATCCCCGCCATCGCCGTGCTGCGTTCGCCGCTCGTGGGCTTGTCGCTCGACGAGCTGGCGCAGGTCCGCCTGGCGGCCGGCGGCCATTTTTGGACGGCGCTCAATCGAAGTCAGAATGTCGAATGCGGCCTGCGAAATGAGACGCAAAAAAAAATAACCAAGTTTCTGGAGCAATTCCGGCGCTGGCGGCAGCTGGCGCGGCAGGCGTCGCTGTCGCAATGCCTGGAAACCGTCCTGGCGGAAACGCTCTATGCGGACTGGCTGCTTGCGCGACCGCGCGGGGCGCAACGGCGCGCCAACGTTGAGCGATTCCTCGGTCTGGCGCAAAAGTTCGACCAGTTCCAACGACAGGGATTGTTCCGATTTTTGAAATACATCGACGCGCAACGCGAAACCGGGGTGGAGCCGGAGGTCGCAATGGTCGCGGACCAAAACGCCGTGCGGTTGATGAGCATTCACCAGAGCAAGGGATTGGAATTTCCGGTCGTCGCCCTGGCCGACCTCGCGAAGCCGTTCAACACGCTGGACCTGCGCGGCGACATCATCTTTGACGAAGCCTACGGTCTTTGTCCGCGGGTCAAGCCGCCGCACACGGGCCGGCGGTATCCGAGCCTGCCTCACTGGCTCGCGCAATCGCACCAGCGCCGCGAGCAATGGGGCGAGGAAATGCGCCTGCTCTACGTCGCCCTGACCCGTGCCCGCGACACTTTGATATTGACCGGTTCCATCACGGAAAAGAAATGGACCTCCCACTGGCTGAAACCGCAGGCAATCACGGCGCCGGCCGTTGCCGAGGCGAAAAGCTGCGCCGATTGGCTGGGATTGTGGTTCGCGCAAAACGCGGGCGGGGTCAACCCGACGGACACCGAAGGCGTCCTGCCGCAACTGCGCTGGCGGATAGTCAACAATGCGGAGCTGGCGGACAAGCCGGTGGTCGAACCGCTGGAAGAGGCACTTCCGTTTCTGGACCCCCAGACCCGGCGGAAACTTCAAGAAAGACTTGCGCGGGAATATCCATTTGCCGCCGCCACCCGGCGCGCAGCCAAGTCATCCGTTACGGCGCTGCGCCGCCAGGCGGCAGAGGGATTAGACGGAGAAGCCGAGCCTGCGTTCGAGCCGCGGACTTTTGCGCGTGCCGGGCGGCAAAGTCCACGTGGCGGACTTTCGGCGGCGGACACCGGCATGGCCCACCACAAGTTTCTTCAGCATGTCGCGTTGGAAAACACCCACGACATCGCCGCGCTTGAATTGGAAGCCGGGCGGCTGGAGCGCGAAAAGATACTTTCGGCGGCTGAGCGCGCCGCTTTGAATCTGAACGACATTGCAGCATTTTGGAACTCGGCGCCGGGACAAAAAATCCGCGCGCAGGCGGCCCACGTGCGGCGGGAACTGCCCTTTACCGCGCGTTTCAGCCCGTTGGAGCTGGAGGCTGTCACCGGGGTGAAATCGGCGCCGGAATTGGCGGACGAATTCATCGTTGTGCAGGGCGTGGCGGACCTGGTGGCGCTGTTGCCCGGGGAAATCTGGCTGGTGGATTTCAAGACCGACGCCATCCGCAAGGACGGGCTGCGGGACAAAATCAAGACCTACGCGCCGCAACTGAAGCTTTACGCCCGGGCGCTGGAAAAAATCTATTCGCGGCCGGTCACCGCCCGCTGGCTCCATTTCCTCGCGGCCCGCCGGACAGAGGAGATTTAGTCCGGCGATTCAAGTGAAAACCCATCTTCGGCCTTTCCCGGCGCGGGCGCGGCCGGAGCAGCGGGGGCGGGCGGCGCGGCCGGTTTTTTCGCGGGCGCGGGCGCTGGCTTTTCACTTGGGACCTTTGGCGCCGGCGCATTGGCGTCGCGCAGGCGCACCAGCGCCGGACGCAGCGGTTTGCCCTGAAACGTGTAGCCGCATCCGATGGTCTCGGCGACAGCCGCACCGGCCGGCGGCAGTTGGTCTTTGCCATCCAGAACCTGGTGGCGTTCGGCGTTGAAGGGGTCGCCTGCCGCGGCGACAAACGGCGTGAGCCCGAGGCGGCGGGCCGCATCGCGACAGGCATTCTGGAAATTAGTGATGGTCCCAGTAACTTTCGCATCGCCGGAACGCGCGGCGGCCGTGTGCAGCGCATAGACGTGGTCGAGAATGGTCACCAGCACCTGCAACCATTCCACTTCGCCCCGCCGCAATTTTTCCACCTCCAGCTTGAGGGTCGCCTTCTCGCTGTCGTTCATCTGCTTCATGAAGTCGCTGAATTCAATGACCTCGTTGGTCATCCGGTCGGCGATGGCCTTGGCCGCCACGGTGGTTTTGTCGGCCTGGCCGCGAACCGACTCCTCCATCGCCGTCCACTGGTTCGTCGCGGCGGAAATCTGCGCGCCGAGCTTTTCGAGGTTTTGAATCTGTTCAACCACGGTGCCGAGCGCATTGACTTCGAGCGCCCTGCCCGCCGCGAAATAATCCAGTACGAAAGGGATGACGCCCAGGACGGCGCCGAGGGCAACACTGCCGGCGGCAATGATGGCCCAATGACCGGGAAGCGGCGAATGCCGGACAACAACAAAACCAAAGACCAGCAACAGACCGTCACCGAGCAGAAACGGCCACTTCGGGACCTTCCAATTCGTGGTGTCGTTCATGCCGTCCAGTTTCGGGAAAACCGGCGGCGAGTCAAGCAAACGCCTTGCTTTCTCCTCGACTAACGGCGCGGGCCGGAAATCATGGACGCCGTGCGCACCTGCGTGATTTTCAACCCGGCCGCCCGCGGCAACAAGGCCCGCCATTTCCGCCGGCACCTGGAAGAAATCGGCGGGCAATCGGCCCTCAAGGCCACGGCGGCCCCCGGCGACGCGCGCCGGCTGGCGGCGGAGGCGGTGGGTGAAGGCTTTGATCTGGTCGTGGCCGCCGGTGGCGACGGCACGGTAAACGAGGTGCTCAACGGTCTTGGCGATGCGCCGGACGGTTTCGCCCGCGCTTGCCTCGGTGTTTTGCCGCTGGGCACGGTGAACGTCTTCGCCCGCGAACTCGGAATCCCGCTGCGCATCGAACGGGCCTGGGACGTTTTGCAACGCGGCCGGGAGGAGCGCATTGACCTGCCGCGCACGGAATTTTCAGCCAACGGCCGCCGCCAAAAACAATACTTCGTCCAGCTTGCCGGGGCCGGATTGGACGCGCGGGCGATTGAGCTGGTGAACTGGGAACACAAGAAGAAAGTCGGTCCGCTGGCTTACGTTGTCGCCGGCCTCAAGGCGCTGCGGGAACCCAAGCCCGGGATCACCGTCCGCGCCGAAGGCCGGGAGATGCGGGGGGAACTGGTTTTGATTGGCAACGGACGTTTGTACGGCGGACCATGGGGAATCTTTCCGCTGGCCGATTTGACCGACGGACTGCTGGAAATTTGTGTTTTCCCCCGCGTCAACGGGCGGGTTTTTCTTCGTTGCCTGCCGGACTTCGTTGCGCGGCAACGATTGCCGGAGAGCATTGTGCAACGCGTCCGAGCGCCGGTCTTTGAATTGACGGGCGAACCGGCGGCGGCTTTTGAGTTGGACGGCGAATGGGCCGGTCATTTGCCGGTGACGTTTTCGGTTGAACGCAAAAAATTGCGGGTTATCGCGCCCTGAATTTGCGGTCTAATCCCAGACGCGGAACGGCAGGGCGGCCGGCTCCAAAAAGGTTCCGCATTTCGGACATTTGTCCGGCGGTTTCCAGAGCCGGACACGATGACGCGGGGAGACCGGGCAGACCGGCTTGAATTTCAGCCAGGACCGCACGCCGCGGGGCGGCAGACGATTCAACAAGACGGCCAGTTTGGGCGCGTTGAAGGGCGGGTTATCCTGGTGTCGCGGCGAGAGCTTGAACTGGACGACCGCGTCATAGAGCGCCTTGCAATCGCTGCAAACGATGGTTTGCACGGCGCAATGGATGCCCTCGTCCGTGCCACCGGCGACGCGGGCGTGATAACCGCACTTGGAACATTCGAACAAATAGGTGCGGCCCATAGTCGATGCCGGTCATTTGACAAAGCTCCCGCCCAAAAATCCAGCCGGAAACTGCCATTGGCTTGCCGGGCTATTACCCGGAGCCGCTTGTCGTTTGTCGATCGTGGCCGGGGGAGAAGCGAGCATGATGAATTCATCGAACGCGGATTTTTCGGCAAAAGGACCGCTCCTTTCGTCAGTGTTCTTGTCAACGCAAAAAACAAGGGAGCGTTCACCCGCAACGCCCACGGCGTCACGGAATGGAAGCTGTTCCTGAATGAATGACAAGGCAATGCCTTGGCCCAATCGGGAGAGTGGGCTTCAAAGCGCGTTTTCCCAATCACGCCCCGGTTTCCAAATGCAGAGTAAAAATCGACAAAAAACTTGCCAATCCATCCAGAAGGGAGCAAAGAGTGGGCGCTGTGGCCACAGCGAAGCTGCTCATGAAAACCCGATCAATTAGCTGGCACTGGATAGCCATGGCCAGTGTGATCGTGTCCGTTTTTGCCTATGCGGACGCGCCTTCTAACGGGGTTATCGCCGCCCCAAAATCCCTCGAAAAAACCCAACTGGAATTGCAGGCGCAAGGATTCAAGACGGACCTGACCAACTTTGACTTCTCAACTTCTCCTGAACTGCAAGCACGGGAAGTGATTTTGATATCTACCGTCACAAACCGGCACATTGCGCCTTTTTCCGACCATCCCAATCTAATGGAACCCACTGGAAGCAACAAAGTCATCGTTGTCTGGGAACAGGATTCGTTGAGACGGCAAACTCCTTCGTGGCCGGAAGTCAGTTACGAACTCAAGTGGGAAGATTTTCGGCGGGCGATCAACCAGCGCGAGCTTCAAATTGACGCCGCCTGCGCCGCCATTCTCTCCGGCCCGATTCAATTCGATCTCGATGCCTCCGACGGCAACCACATGAAGCTGCTGCACCTTGCTTTTTTGAAGGACCTGACACAGACGCTGGACGACCGTGCCATGCTGGGCCTGCATGACGGAAATCGCCAAGCGGCATGGACAAACCTGATGGCAGCGACCAGGCTCGTGACGGTGTGGAATCCGGAACCGGCCGAGGTTTCGCACCGCGTGCGTTTTGAAGATGCCAAACTGGTCTTCGGCGCCATCTGGCAGGCGCTGCAGACTAATGGCTGGACAGACGACCAGCTCGCGCGCCTCCAGCAGGAATGGGAAACGGCGGATTTTCTCAGTAGCCTGCCGGAAATCCAGGCATTCCGCCGCGCCAGCAACCTTGCCGGATTGAAACACGATACATTGGCGCCCCAAATACCCGAGGGAGGCCAGTATGAAGATGAAGAACGTATGCTGCTCTTTTATCGCGACCGCGAAATCGAGTTTCGCAATGCGGTCCAAGCGAAGACATGGATGCAAATGCGCCAAATGCCCGGCGTGACCAATGAACTATTCTTTGAACCCAAGTATCGTTATCGGGGAATGTTCACGATGAGTTTGCAACAGCGCCAAATGCACAAGCGATTCGAAGGACAAGGCCCAGGTATTTTAGGACAAGCGGCGGTAGCAGAAGCGGAACGCCGGGTGATGATCACCGCCCTCGCCCTGGAGCGTTACGACTCGAAATACGGACGTTATCCGGAAACATTGCAGTCCCTGGCACCAGAATTTCTGAAATCCGTGCCAGTGGACTTCATAAACGGCCAGCCCCTGCATTATCGGTTGGCTGACGGTGGGAAATTCCTCCTTTATTCGGTGGGGCTGGATTGCGTGGACAATGGCGGCAAGGTTCAAACACCGCCGACTGAAGAAGAAAGATACACGAGATTGACGAAACCGAACACGGCGGTTCCGGAATCCGACATTGTTTGGCCGCTGTCGGCATCGTCAGTGCAAACCGCGGCTCTGCGGAAGCGCCAGGCGGAAGAGTTCGCGGAACAAATGGCGGCAGTTGAAGCCCGAGGGCGGGCTGCGGAGATGGAGGGAGAGCGACTTCGGTAGGCCGCAATGAAAAAGTTCCTCGCCGATAATCCGTCGCTCGGCAAAGAACCTGTCTATCAGGGAAAACCTCTCAGCGCCTGGGCGGACAAAGTCGGGAAAATTGAAGAATACAATGGCGCGCCGGAAGACGCTGTTGCCGCCATCCGCGCCATCGGCCCGAAAGCCGTTCCATTTCTGCTGGCGTGGATGCCGCATCCGGGAGCGGAAGAGCCGGTGGAAGGGCTTCCAATGGGGAGTGATGTTGAAATTGCCTGGTGGGCACTGGGGCCAGAAGGCAAGTCTGCGATTCCAGCACTGGCCCGCCTCATCAATCGGCCACGGCATACCATGGACGATTACTCTGTGTGGACCGAAAGCGCCAAGGCCATTTCCTATTTGGGGCCGGATGCGATTGTTCCGATGCTGACTGCCGCCACCAACATGCACGGGCAACATGAACTCTGGGAACTGCTCCACAATTTCGGGAATCTCGGAACGAATGGAGTACCGGCAGTCCCCGCGCTCATTCACTGGGCCAATGATCCGGATTATTGGGTCCGCGACGGTGTGGTCAGCGCCCTGGGCGGCATCGGAGAACGGCCCGATTTGGTCGTGCCAATTTTAACGAACGCCCTGCACGACTCGAACTGGATGGTCCGTCGCGACGCGGCTGAGGCATTAGGCACTTTTGCAAACGACTCGGACGCCGTATTGCCTCTTTTAATTAAAACGGTCAAGGACCCGCCCGATTGGGAAGCCCGCGCCGGAGCGCTATCCGGTCTTGGTAAAATACAGAATAAACCGGACGTTGTTGTTCCTCTTATTACTCCCTTTTTATACGACGATAACAATGTCATCCAGCGAACTGCAGCCTATGCGTTGCGTGACTTGGGCAGTGAAGCCGGCTATCGTGCATTGCTACAGGCTAGTAACGCTCCTAGTTCCTGGCCTGGTATTGGTGACATCATTTACGAAGTCCGGGGAAAAACTCATCGCGAGAAATCGCAATGAGAACACTCCTGGCGGGAGAAACGCCGGATTTTCAAGGCGGTTGGTCTTTAATTTGTTGAACACGTGAACATGAAAGATTTTCTTCGTCTCGTCCACCTGCGTTTCACTTTGTCACGACAAGGCGTGCCGCTTTCGCTTTTGCGCGGCTCCGGCGTGACAGGGGTGACGGATTTTGTGGCCAAGTTCATCCTTGGCAGCGGCGACAATTCGCGGTTGCCTTATGGGATAGACCGTCAGCAGGTGCGAACACCATAACAATCAGAACATCCGTGAAAACCAGCAGCCGCAAGAAAGCGGGATCCATCCAAAACGGACTCATTCTGGCCGCGTTTGGCGTCAGCCTGGCGCTGACGGCGTCGGGGCAGGATTTCGACACCGACTGGGGCGGCTTCCCCAAGCCGCTCACACAAACGACGCGGTTTGGGATTTCGCCGTTCTATGGCTATCGCTGGGGCGGCGAGATTCAGGATCCCAACACGGACACGAAATATAGTTTCAAGGATACGCCGGCTTACGGGTTGATTCTGGATTATGCGCCGATGGACTACCTTGGGCGGTTTGAACTGCTCTGGAGCCGGCAGGACACCAGTGTGGATTTTCACGGCGATAACGGCCTGGGCGTTGTGGATATCACCATTGATGTGGTCTCAGTGGGCGGCGAGACGGAATACGGATCCGATCGTTTGCGGGGATACGTCTCGGCCCATGTTGGCGCCACTCATTTTTCATCAGACGGCTACGGCGATGACACCAAATTCAGCTTTGACATCGGGGCGGGGGTGAAGGCGTTTCTCACGAAGAACATTTATCTGCGCGCCGATCTTCGTGGTTTCTGCACGGTGACGGACGCGCAGGGCGGTTTTATTTACGCCAACGGGGTTACCGTGGCGAGCTTCAGTGGTTCCACTCTCTGGCAGGGCCAGGTGAGTGCAGGGGTTGGAGTCACGTTCTAGTTTGGGCGGTGTTCAAAAATATCCTGAGCAAGCTGTCACGCGATTGCACGAGGGGGCGCAGCCATAATCGCCAATCCATCGGTGTTCATTGATGACGTTTTGTGCGGCAAGTTTGTCAAGGCATTGAGAGCGTCTGGTGCCGGTTATGGTTTGGGTGGGTTTCGCTTTGGATCAATATAAACGTAGCACACGGCCCACGCTCCGTTTCGCGTCGCTCAACTCCGCAGGGCACGCTTTGCCGGGTTCCCGGCTGCTGATCTTTCATGCGACCGAATCCGAACGAAATTCAATATGGTGGAGGCGGCGGGAGTTGAACCCGCGTCCCTGGCAAACAAACCAGCCGCGACTACATGCTTAGTCCGGAAAGGGTTTTCTGCCGTGCGATGGCGTCCGGACACGAGTCGCACGGCCTAGTCCGCAGGATAAGATCTCGGTTGCCGGCGCGCAGACTCCGCCTTCAACCCAGCCTGCTGTGGCGTCCGTCCACCGTAGCAGGTGTCCAGTGGCAGACGTCGTGGCCTTAGGCCGCGAGAGCTAGTTCTTGATTAGCTGTTTTGTTTGGTTCGATTTTTTACGAGGCCAACGAACCATCCTCGGCATGCCGCCTCTGGCGCATTCCCCAGGTCGAAACCAGTGCGCCCCCATCCTTCGCTTCGGCAGTAATATAATCTTCCAATCTGCTGTACGGGTCAAGCGCCGCGCGATCCGCCGGTTTCAATTCCCGTGTCAAAACTCTTTTAAAATGTCCCCATTAGCACTCAGGAGAAAATGTCCCCTTTTCAGTTTGTTTGTTCCTCATCAGGTTGCCGCCGTTGTAGGCGAGCCTGAGCGAAGCGAAG
>JBKQOA010000099.1:0-12122 GCA_052145735.1 Limisphaerales bacterium | reverse complement strand
CGCCTGCACGACCTCCTCCAGCGTGGCCTTGAACGCCTCGACCAGCTTGTGCGGCAGTTTGCGGATGAAACCTACCGTGTCGGTCAGCAAAACATTCTGGTTCGTCGGCAGGCGCAGACGGCGTGTGGCCGGGTCCAGCGTGGCGAAGAGGATGTCCTTGACCAAAACGTTCGCACCGGTGAGCGCATTGAGCAGCGTGGACTTGCCGGCGTTGGTGTACCCGACGATGGACGCCAGCGGCCAGTTGTTGCGCTGGCGCGCGCTGCGCTGGATGCCGCGTTGCTGGCGGACCAGTTCAAGTTCACGCGCGATCCGGGCGATGCGATCCTGCACTCGGCGGCGGTCGGTTTCCAACTGCATTTCGCCTTCGCCACCGCGCATGCCGATGCCGCCCCGCTGCCGCGACAGGTGACCCCAGAACCGCGTCAGCCGCGGTAACAAATGCTGGAGCTGCGCCAGCTCGATCTGCAGCTTGCCTTCGCGCGTCCGGGCGCGTTGCGCGAAGATGTCGAGAATCAGCGCCGTGCGGTCGAGGACCGTGCAGTCAAAAATTTTCTCGAGGTTGCGGCTCTGGGCGGGCGAAAGATCGTCGTCAAAAATCACCGTGTCCACGTTTTGCCGCCGGCAGAACTCCGCGAATTCCGCCGCCTTGCCCTTGCCGATGAACGTGGCGGGATTCAGCGATTCGGTCTTTTGCAGTCCGTCGCCGACAACCTCGCCGCCGGCGGTGGCGGCCAGTTCGCCGAGCTCGGCCAGCGAATCGCGCGTGTCCGTGTGGTTGCGGGATTTCAGTTCGACGCCGACGAGGAAGACCCGTTCCGGTCGTGTTTTTCTGGTTTCGATGAGGGCTTTCAACGGCTACAACTTTTCAAATCTGAAAATCCACCACGGCCGTCCGGTCGCGCTTGTTCAGCACGCGCATGTCGGGGCTGTCGTAAATGACCAGCGATTTCGGCGCGACGCTGTTCATGATGAACACGTTGCCGCCAATGGTGCTGCCGGCGCCGATGACGGTCTCGCCGCCCAGGATCGTCGCTCCGGGATAGATCGTCACCCCGTCTTCAATCGTCGGATGCCGTTTCTTGCCGCGTAATTGCTGCCCGCCGGCCGTGGATTTCGCGCCGAGCGTCACGCCGTGATACATCTTCACGTGGTCGCCGATGATGGCGGTTTCGCCCACGACCGTGCCGGTGCAATGGTCCACGAAAAAGTGCGATCCGATCTGCGCGCCCGGATGGAGGTCCATGCCCGTGCGCGCATGAGCCCACTCGGTCATGATGCGCGGGATCAGCGCGACGTCCTTCAAATACAACTCATGCGCCAGCCGCTGCACGGCAATCGCCTCGATGAACGGATACGAAACGAGCACTTCCTCCTTGCTCTTGGCCGCCGGGTCGCCGTCGTAGGCGGCTTCCATGTCCGTCTGCAAAATTTCGCGGATGCGCGGCAGGCTGCCGAGAAATTCCACCGTCAGGCTGTGCGCCGCCGGCGTGATGTTCTGTTTCGGCAGATGAGAAGGGGTATTGTATTCGAGGCTCTTGCGGATTTCATCCTCCAGCGCGCCGAGCACCTCATCGAGCAACTCCGCCGTCACCACCTTGATTTCCGACGAATGGATCAGCTTCTCGTCGAAATAGCCGGGGAACAGCAGCCGCAGCAAATCCATCGTGATGGCGGCGATGGCGCGCTTGGACGGCAGGTTCTTGCCGTCCAGATGGTTGATGCCGCCGACGCGCGCATACGACGCGACAAGCTCGTTCGTGAGTTTGGTGACCGTTTCCACAGCGGTAAAATTACCACGAAGACACAAAGGCACAAAGTCTAATTAGACCCGCAGGAGACGACGCAAGGAGGCTCTGACTTTCAGGCCTGGCGTCTGGGGTTTGGGATCTGGAAATTTGAGTCTCGTCACCTCGACTCCTACATCGTTACAACCTCAATTCTCCTTGGCGAAAACGTTGCCGAGAAATTGCGGCTGCTTGGGAAGTCTCAGCAAAGGCGATCTATATTGGTAACTTCTCCGGTCCGGCCAGAACCAGAGACTGCCGTCCGCAGCCAGCGACACGACTCCATTGTCGGTTCCGACGATGGCAACCCAATCGTTGTGAATCCCCAACCGGGTCGGAGGCGCGGTAAACTCAACGGAGAAGGGATGGTTGTTCCAATCCCATTTCCAGAGGGTGCCGTCGGATTTGAGAGCAACCATCATCCAATTCCAAGTCACGGCAACTGATACCCAGTTTGTCTCCGTCCCGCTTTGCAACGGTTTTAATTCAGGCAAATTGCGGCCATGGCCGAGCAACTCGCCCCACAGCCACAAGGTTCCATTCGTGCGAACGTAGGCTCCAAATTGATCGCCCGCCCGCGAAAAATTTTCCAGCGGGATTTGGTCAAATTTCGTCTCGGGCATCATTTCGTCCTTTCCGTCTCTGTTTATCCGGACGGCCCAGGTGGTGCCATCAAATTTCTGGGCGAGAAATCCATAGCCACCGGCCGCCGAAATTTTGTTCCAGTCGGAATTGGTGCCGATTTGACAAGGCTTGAAGGCGCGCAGCCCGGGCCACTTTTGGGGCCAATCGCGCCAGTCAAAACGGTTTGTTCCCAAACGCCATAACGTGCCGTCTTTTTTCAAGAGCAGGACGGAAGCCGGGTCGTAGGAGCGCCGTTGTTGCTGCCAATTGGTTTCGTCACCGAACCGTGTCAACTTGTCCGCCGTCCAGATTTTTGAATCTGATTTGTCAGAAACCCACAACGTTCCGTTAGATTGGATACCTACGGTGTCCAGATAACCGACGACGTGTGCGACATAACCCGTACCTGAATGCACTACGCGCGTCCATTGGTCAACATGCCGGGTGGTTGCGGACACCCAGTTTGAGCCGGAAATGAACAGCCGCGGTCCGGCGCTTTTGGGCAGCGGATGGATCATCAAATACCAGGTCGTTTTCAATCCGCCGAAGTACGAATGCGGGCCGTTTTCGTACAAAAAAGAACCGTAGGGGTCTAAATAATCAAACCGAACACGGCCATCGGGCAACCGCACCAGCAGATTGTTATAAACATCATTCAGAAAGACCGGCGGGTTCGATAATGAAAATTTCGCCGGGCCGTGGGCCGGCTCGGCTGGTTCAAAAACTTCCCAGGCGCGGTTGTAGAGCGCGGCAGTGGCCACGACAATGAATACAAATGCCCCGGCAAAGCCCAGCAGGTTGCGCCGCCACAACGGCCAGCCGTCGCGGAAGTTTTTGAAGTTCAGGTAGGCCAGCCAGAGCAGGGTGATGATGAGCGTCGGGACCGTGATCAGCAGTGGCAGGATGGAATTCACGGATAGGGAGTCAAAGAACATCATCCGGTTGCTGGTGAAGACTGGAATCAACAGCATGCAACCGAAAAAGGTGGCGACGGCCAGACCGACCGCCTGTAAAAAGCTTCGGGCGAGTGTCGAGGCGAAAAAGCTGACCAGAACCAGCCACGCAGAAAAAACCACGATGCCGAATGGGAACCATGACCCCGGATTGGCTTCCGGTGTTAACATCGGATTATGCGCGCCCAATCCAATTCCAATGCCTTCCAGTAACATCGGCATGACGCCGCCGAGGAGTGTCCCGAGGAGCAAAGTCAGAAATGCTTTGATGACGAACTGGACCCGGCGCGAAACCGGCAGGCACAACTGTCCCTCCATCACGCCGAGCCGACGCTCCTCGGCCACGGCCATGCTGCCGATCACGGGGGCCATGACCAGCCACAGCATCCAGAAAATCGCCGCGAGGATTTCCCCGACGGAATCTTCGGCGAAGTGGTGGTATTTTCGCAGGAGGATGACACTAATGTGCAACACCAGCAATCCGGCCGCCCCCATCAAACTGGCTTGCTGCAATTGAAGCTCCTTCCTGACCAGCGCCAGAATTGGTTTTCGGTTCCGGGTTGAAATGAAGTTTTCCGAACGGGCCGCGAAAAATTTCCATTCCGGAAGCATGATGACTCCGCCGGACCAGCCCACGTCCTGCGCCCGGAAAAACAGCCAGCGGGCAAACAGGAATCCGCCAACCGAGTAAACTGCGAAGACGACGCAAAGGACGGCGATGAGCAGGTTGTTGGACTGGTTTTGGGCGAGAAACGCGCCGGAGAACCCGGACAAAACCGCCGGCACCAACAACGTGAGCCAGAAGGCGCCAGCGAGCTGGCGAAGCAGCAGCGTCGTCCAGAGCCCGCCCGTGAATGTCGCGGTCGCAATCAGGCAGATGGTAATGAAGAGATTGTATGGGTCATAATCAGGCGTTGCAAAGCCATGTAATCCCGAAATAAAAAAGCACACGAGCCATGAGACAAACACCGTAAAAAACGCGGCAGCAAGAATGGCCAGTTTTGTCTGCCAGATCCGCAGCCGCTCGGCCGGCTGGGCCAGCAGCAACGAAAAGGTGTTGAGACTGGTTTCGCGGCCAAACGTCGTCAGCGCCATGATCGTCAAACCAAGGAAAAGCAGGCACGCGACATAAAAATCATAGGGCCGCGTGATCGCCTGGACCAGCGCCAGCAGCATGGCCACACCCCAGCTCGGCAGCAGCAGGCGGATTTCCTTTTTGACGAGGGCGTTCATAAGCCATGGAGCGCGGCTGTGGTTGCAGACCCAGCCGCAGCCCTCCCAAAACCTGGTGTTGTTTGAAAATGTTGTGCGCGCTGCGGCTGATGCTTCGCACACAGCCGCGCTCCCTTCTGTTTTTGCGTGCGCAGTTTCATGTTTTCGTTTGTTTCAAAATGCCCGACACCACAAAAATTTCCTCCAGCGACAGCGATTCACAGCGCAATTCCTCCGGCGAATACGATTTCAGTTTTTCCAGCAGTTGCCCGCTGTTGCCGTTGGCGAGAATTTCCACCTCGCGTCCGTTTTGTTTCACGCTCAACGCGCCGGGCAAATCAAGCGGCGAGGGCGGCTGGGCGAAGCGCGCACGGATCTTGCGGAAACGGTCGCGCGCGGCGTCGGCTTCCATCGTCAGCAGTTCGCAGCCCTGTTCAATGATGGTGAATTCATCAATCAGCCCTTCAAATTCCGAGATGAGATGCGTGGAAACGAAAACCGTCCGGCTTCCCGGATCGCCGGATTGGTAGGCGCCGATGACGGTCTCGATGAATTCGCGGCGCACGATGGGATCAAGCCCGGAGGTCGGCTCGTCCAACACCAGCAGTTCCGGTTCGGGACAAATCGCGCCAATGAGCGCGAGTTGCGTCTTCTGGCCTTTTGAGAGATTGCTGGCCTTCTGGTTCGGGTCGAGTTGAAAGCGTTTCAGCAGGTCGGCTTCGATGTCCCCATTCCAGTGTGGGCGGAACGCGGCGAGATATTCCAGCGTGTCGCGCACGGTCATCCACGGATAAAACGCGACCATATCCGGCACGTAGGCGAGCCGCGCTTTCACGGCGACTTCATTTTTTTGCGGATCCAATCCGAAAACCCGCGCGGTGCCGGAGTTGGGCCGGAGCAGGTTCAACAGGCATTTGATGGTCGTGGTCTTGCCCGCGCCGTTGCGGCCGAAGAAGCCGTAGCAGCGCCCGGCGCGGACGGCCAGGCTCAGGCCGTTGACAGCGTCGAGTTTGCCGTAGCGGCGGGTGAGGTTTTTGATTTCGATGACGGGCGATTCGGAGTTCATGGTTTCACCTCAATGCCAATTCGGCGTGCGTTTTAGTCTTCATTTTCTTCCTTCACTTTACGCTCGAAGTAATCCAGCCGGTCCCGGACCAGCGCCAGGAACTTTTCGCGGTCCACCTGCAGGTGATGCGCCATGACCACGGCCTCGTCAATTTCCGCCGCCAGCAGTTTCTGGCGGACCTGTTTGTTGAACGGGGAATCGCTTTTCTTCAGGAAGCAGCCCCTGCCGGGAATCGTTTCGATGACGCCCTGGCTTTCCTGTTCCGCGTACGCCTGGGCGATGGTGTTGCGGTTGACGCGCAATTCCTCGGCCAGCGGGCGGATGGACGGCAGCGGTTCGCCGGGTTGCAGCGCGCCCGAGGCCGACCCGTAGCGGACCTGGTCCACCAGTTGGAGATAAACCGGCTTGCCGGACTTGAAATCGATCTGAAAAATCATGGTCGTCTTTTTACTGTCATAGAACAGTATGACAGTTAGCGGCGGGTGTCAAGGGAATTTTTCGGGGAGCGGACTTCCGCTGGCGGGGGGGGGGCGGCTTGCATCAATCCTGCCGCGTAAACGCGGAACTCCAGACTTTCGCGGCCGCATGGTTCAAATCAGCAACAAAACCGCTTCCACGACGCGTTCAACGCTGATGCCGTTCAGGCAGCGAAAATCAATCGGGCATTCGCGCAAAAAACACGGCGAACACGGCGCATCGGATTTCAACAGCCGGTGCCGGGGGTCGCCGGGCAGGCCCGGACCGGTCAGTTCCGGCGACGTGCTGCCGAACGGCACCACGACCGGCGTGCCCAGCGCGGCGGCCACGTGCATCGGGCCGGAATCGTTGGTCAGCAGCACGCGGCAGAGTTTCAGCAGCGCCATCAGTTCCCGGAGGGAGGTCTTGCCGGCCAGATTCCAAATGGCGGAGGGCGGACTGGGGATGGCGGATTCGATCCGGCGCGCCACGGCCGCATCGGCCGGGCCGCCGAAAACCAGCCAGGTGCAGTTGGTCCGGGTTTGGATTTCGCCGGCGACAGCGATGAACTTTTCCACCGGCCAGCGTTTGGCGGGGCCGTATTCCGCGCCGGGATTCAGGCCGAAAATCGGCCCGGCAATCTTCGCCAGTCCGAATTTTTTCCGGGCGGTTTCAGCTTCGTCCGGCGCGACGACCAGTTGCGGCGGCAGCGGCTCCGGATTTGCGCCCAGCGCGGCCACGAGATGCAGGTACTCGTGGATTTGATGGGCGTTCGTAGCTGCGCTTGTGAAAGAGCGGTCATCCCGCCGATTTACATCGGCGGCTACGAGTTGGCGAATTTCGCCAACGGAGCGCTTTTGCATCTTCACCGTCTCCGATCGGGGCGCAACGACCCGGGTCAGGAAAAAATTCCGCCACGGGCGGGCGTAACCGATGCGCTGCGGAATGCGCGCCAGCCACGTTTCCAGGGCGGACCGCGGCGAATTGGGCAGAACCAACGCCAGATCGAATCCGCCCGCGCGCAATTTTTTGCCGACGGAAAACACGTTTTCGCCGGGAGCGAACGGGATCGTCTCGTTAATGACGGGATGACGGCTCCACAAATCGCGCAATTTTTCCGGGGTGAGCAGCGTGACGTGCGCGGCGGGAAATTTTTCGCGCAGGCGCAGCAGCGCGGGCGTGGTCATCACCGCGTCACCCAGCCAGTTCGTTCCACGCACCAGGATTCTGCGCGGATGGAGTCCGCCTTTGCTTTGCTCCGGCGCGACGGGGACAGGAGATGGAGGAAGGCTTTCCATTTTCTATCCTCCGGCTTCCAGCTTCGTTTTCGTTTCCGCGGCCTTCCAGCGGCGATGGACCCAGAACCAGTTGGCCGGGTCGCGGCGCACGGCCGTCTCAAAGGCGCGGTTCACGTCACGCATGATGTCCTCCGCAGAACGCGGCCGGCCGCTTTCGTGCGTCGGGACCGCTTCGCCGAGTTCAATCCGCCATTTTGCCAGCCCGATCCGGAAGCAGAAGGCGGTGTAAAGCTCGCACTGGTAGCGCAGCGCAAAAACGGCCGGCGCGAGCGTGGTCGAACAATCGTGCCCCAGAAAGGGCGCCCGCAGGCCGTTCATGCTCTGGTCGGCCAACAGGCCGAGGATGATGCCCGGCCGGCTCATCGCGGTGCGCAGGAGCGGGCCGTCGGCGCGGCGCTCGAAAAACAGGCAGCCGGAGCGCTCACGCAATTCCTGCATCAACTGGTTGAGCGCCGGCTGCTTGAGCGCGCGGTAGGTCGTGGCGCACTGGTAGCCGGGGAAAAATTGGTGGAACCGCGCGTATAGTTCGAAGTTTCCAAAATGGCCGATGGCCCCCACGATCCGCCGTGGCGGCTGCAGGCGTTCGGTGTTGGCAAATTCGAGGTGCGGCCGCAGTTCATCAAACGTCATCGCCGCCGTCTTGACGGCGCTGGCGAAGTTTTCCCCGAGGCGCTGGAAATTTTCACGGGCGAGCGCGTGGATTTCCTCCGGCGATTTTTCTCCGCCAAAACACATCGCAAGGTTGTTCAACGCCACGCGCCGGTGCCGGGCATCGAGCCGGAAGGCCAGCCCGCCGGCGGCCCGGCCGAGCCGCGCGACGAGGGTGAGCGGCAGCGCCTGGATCAGGGCGACCAGTGCGCGGGCGGGCCAGTAAAGCAATGTGTCCATTCGTGGTTTAACGGAAGCAGATTTTGCGGACGCAATCCTGAAAATCGTTGGCGCCGCTGACGATCTGGATTTCGACGCGCATGAAATAAATCGGCAGGTCGCGCCGGTCAATTTTGGGGAAGCGCACGGCGTCCTTTTGCGTGGTGATGATGGTGGTGGCCTGGCGTTTCTTGCCGCGGTTGATGACATTGAGGATTTCCTGCTGCGTGAAGCGGTGATGATCGGCAAAGCGCTTGGAATAGACCAGTTCCGCGCCAAGTTTGACGAGGCTTTGCTCGAAACTTTCGGGTTGCGCGATGCCGCTGAGCGACGCGACCTTGCGCCCCTGCAGGAAATCCAGTTCGCGCCGCTCGCCGGTGAACACGTCCTCAAGGTAGAGCGGGTGATGGACGCATTCGATGATGGCGGCCTCGGGGTTCAGCCGGGCAATCCGCTGCCGGAGCTCGGCGGTCTGGCCGTCGCTTTTGGTGATGAAAATCGTCTGGGCCCGCGCGAGGTGGGACGGCGGCTCGCGGAGGGTGCCGCGTGGCAGCAGATGCTCGTTGCCGAACGGCTGCTGACGGTCAATCAACACCACGTCGTGCCGGCGTCCACGGAGGTCCCAATACTGGAACCCATCGTCGAGCAACAGCGTGTCACAGCCGAATTTTTCAATCGCATAGCGTCCGCTCTTCACGCGGTCCTTGTCCACGAGCACGACGACGTCCCGCAAATTGGACGCGAGCATGTAGGGCTCGTCACCGGCCATTTCCGAATCGAGCAGGAGCGATTTCCCGTCAGAAACGACGCGGGGCGGCGTCTGGTCCTCGCGCAGGAAAATTTTATTGAGCAGCCACTGGTGAAACGGCTGCGGCTTGGAACGATACCCGCGCGAAAGGATGGCCACCGTGCGCCCGGCGTCGCGCAGTTCGCGGGCGAATTTTTCCACGACCGGCGTCTTGCCCGTGCCGCCGACGGTGAGGTTGCCGATGGCGATGACCTGGACGCCCAGGGTCTTGTCGCGGAGGATGCGCATGTTGTAGAGCCAGCGGCGGACCTTGACGGCGACCTGGAACAGTTTCGAGCTGCCGAAGAGCAAGCCGCGCATCACCACCGCCTTGGTGTCGTGACGTTCCCCGAAGATGACTTCAAGGGCGAAGGTTTCCAGGCTTTCGATCCATTCCCGAAATTTCTGGCGCATGTCGCGTCAATGTGCCAAGAGAAGAAGGTTGCGGCAAGGCGAAGGAAGTGAACCGCCGGAAGTACGGCGGCAACCGGCCGGGGATGAAAGGTTATCATCCTTCTTCTCGTCCTCGTCCCCGGTCTCGATTACGAGGACGAGAACGACGAGGAGGAGGAAGGGAAAGTTCAGAATCCCATTCGCGCCAGTTCGGCCTGCAACGCCGTTTGAAATTGCTGCACATCCGCCGCAGACGGCTTGTAACCCTGTTGTTTGGGCGCAACGCCGAGCCGGCCCGATTGGTCGAGATACCAGTCCGCCTGCTGGCCGTCGCTGAACGCGACCTTGCCGCTGACAATCGCGCCCGGACGCGCCAGTTGGTCCACGGTCACGGACACTGCGCCCGTGGTCTTGGCTGCCGGCGCGGGCGCCGGTTTTTCGGCGACCGGCTTGGCCGCTTCCGCGGCCGGCGCGACGACTTTGGGCGGCTCCGGGTCCTTTGGCGTGAGTTTCAAATCGTCCACCAGCAGCCGCACTTCCATGTAGGTGAACTTCAGGTTAAGTTCCGATGCGAGCCGGGTTTGAATTTCCGAAAGTTTCGCGCCGTCCGCGATCCAGGCGGCGACTTGCTTGCGTTGGGCTTCGTCGAGATTCATGCCGCCAGTTTACTTATGCGGCCTTGGTAATCCAATCGTAACCCTTCGCTTCCAGCTCGAGCGCGAGCTGCTTGTCGCCCGATTTCACGATGCGGCCGTCGTAGAGCACGTGAACGAAATCGGGAATGATGAAATTCAACAACCGCTGGTAATGCGTGATGACGAGCTGCGCGCTGTCGGGACGCTTCAGCTTGTTGACGCCGCCGGCGACGATGCGCAGCGCGTCAATAACGAGGCCGGAATCCGTCTCATCAAGGATGGCCAGCCGGGGTTCGAGCACGGCCATCTGGAAAATTTCGTTGCGCTTCTTTTCGCCGCCGGAAAAACCCTCATTCACCGAGCGTTTGAGCAGGTCCTCGTTCAATTCCAGCAGTTTGATCTTGTCCTTGACGAGATTCAGAAATTCCATCGCATCCAGTTCCGACTGGCCTTTCGACTTGCGGATCTCATTCAGCGCGGCCTTGAGGAAATAGGTGCTGTTGACGCCGGGGATTTCGACCGGGTACTGGAACGCGAGGAAGACGCCTGCGCGGGCGCGTTCCTCGGGATCGAGGTCGAGCAGGTCCTTGCCATCGTAAATCACCTCGCCGCCGGTCACGTCGTAACCGTCGCGGCCGGCCAGCACGGCGGCCAGCGTGCTCTTGCCGGAGCCGTTCGGGCCCATGACCGCATGGACCTCGCCCGCGTTGATGGTCAGGTTGATGCCTTTGAGGATTTGCTTGTCCTCAACGCCTGCGCTGAGGTTTTTGATTTCCAGAATTGGTTTGCTCATCGTCTGTTCGATTAATCCATCACCATTCAATTTTTCGTTCTCGTCGTCGTTCTCGTCCTCGCAATCGAATCCGAATGAATCGAGGACGAGAACGAGAACGAGTGCGACGAGGAGATATTACCCCACACTGCCTTCCAAACTCACGCCTAAAAGTTTCTGCGCTTCCACGGCGAATTCCATCGGCAGTTCCTTGAAGACCTCCTTGCAGAACCCGTTCACGATCAGGTTCACGGCGTCCTGAGTCGAAAGCCCGCGCTGGTTGCAGTAAAAAATCTGGTCCTCGCCAATCTTGGACGTCGAGGCTTCGTGCTCGACGGACGACGACGTGTTTTTCACCTCAATGTAGGGGAACGTATGCGCACCGCACTTCGACCCGATCAGCATCGAGTCGCACTGGGAAAAATTGCGCGCATTGGTTGCGCTCTTCTGGATTTTGACCAGGCCGCGATAGCTGTTCTGGCAGCGCCCGGCGGAGATGCCCTTGGACACGATGGTGCTGCGGGTGTTCTTGCCGATGTGCACCATCTTCGTGCCGGTGTCGGCTTGCTGGTAATTGTTCACCGCAGCCACGGAATAAAATTCACCGATGGAGTTGTCGCCCTGCAGGATGCAACTGGGATATTTCCAGGTGATGGCCGAGCCGGTCTCGACCTGGGTCCAGGAAATCTTCGAGTCCCGGCCCTTGCACAGGCCGCGCTTGGTCACAAAGTTGTAGATGCCGCCCTTGCCGTTCTCGTCGCCGGGATACCAGTTCTGCACGGTCGAGTACTTGATTTGCCCGTGGTCGAGCGCGATGAGTTCGACGACCGCCGCGTGCAACTGGTTTTCATCGCGCATCGGCGCGGTACAGCCTTCGAGGTAGCTCACGTAGGCGCCCTCGTCGGCGACGATGAGCGTGCGCTCGAACTGGCCGGTGTTGGCGGCATTGATGCGGAAATAGGTGGAAAGCTCCATCGGGCAGCGTACGCCCTTGGGGATGTAGCAGAACGAACCGTCGGTGAACACGGCGGAGTTCAGCGCGGCAAAAAAGTTGTCGGTGTAGGGCACGACCATGCCGAGGTATTTCTTCACCAGGTCGGGATGTTCCTGCACCGCTTCGCTGAACGAGCAAAAAATAATCCCCTTCTCCGCAAGCTGTTCGCGATATGTTGTGCCGACGCTCACGGAATCAAACACCGCGTCCACTGCCACGCCGGCGAGCCGCCCCCGTTCGCGCAGCGGAATGCCGAGCTTCTCGTAAGTCTCCAAAAG
>JBKQOA010000098.1:0-24123 GCA_052145735.1 Limisphaerales bacterium | reverse complement strand
CCCCCGCCTCAACCCGCCGGCAAACAAGTCCGGCGGCGGCGGCAACGCCCTGGCCGATTTCCAAAAAAAATCCGGCTACACCTTTACCGGCATTGACATGCTCAATGTCTCCTTCGGCAAGGTGAAGTTCATTGATTTGCAGGACCCGCGCAACAACCGCGAGCAGGTCATCGGCATTGACGGCGTCGTCATTCCTCACGTGAAATCCGAGACCGACCTCCTGGGTCTGGCCGCGGACATCGCGCTGCACAGCAACGGCTTCTTTGACGCGGTGTTTGGGCCCAAAACGCCGGGCCTGAACGCGCTTCATCAGCTCGGTCTCTGAAGTCCCCCGCCACTTTCGGCTTTTTCCACCCGCCGATTTCGTCTTAACTCCGGGCATGCATCGTCAACCCGTCAAGGCCGCCGTCCGCCTGGTCGTGAAACTTGGCACCGGCGTCCTCACCGACAGCCGCAAGCAGCCCGACCCGGAGCAGTTGGCGCAGCTCGTCGGCCAGCTCGCCGCCTTGCGCCGCGCCGGCCGGGAAATCGTCCTCGTCACCAGCGGCGCCGTCGGCGCGGGCATGGGCGCGCTCGGCCTTGAAAAACGGCCCGTTGAACTCGCCGAACTTCAGGCCTGCGCCGCCGTCGGCCAGCCGCGGCTGATGACCCTTTACGAAAAACTCTTTGCCGCGCACGACCTGCGCGTCGCCCAGGTCCTGTTGACCCACGACGACCTCGAGCATCACGAGCGCCATCTCAACGCCCGCAACACGCTCGTCACGCTGCTCGGCCGCGGCGTCGTGCCGATCATCAACGAAAATGACGCCGTGTCGTTCACCGAAATCAAGTTCGGCGACAACGACACCCTGTCCGCCCTGGTGGCGTCGCTGTTGCCCGCCGATCTGCTCGTGATTTTGACCACCGTGGACGGCGTCATCGAAAATTTCGGCCGGGCCAATCCCCAAACCATTCCCGTCATCGAAAAGATTGATTCCGACCTCGAAAAAATCGCGCGCGGCACGGACAGCGACACGGCTGTCGGCGGCATGGCGTCCAAGGTGCAGGCGGCCAAAATTGTCGTGCGCTCCGGCATCCCGCTCGTCATCGCGTCGGGCAAAAAGAAGCATGTGCTCGCGAACATTCTCGCCGGCGAGGACGAGGGCACGCTGTTCGTCGCGCCGCCCCAGAAATTGCAGGGGCGCAAGCGCTGGATTGCGTTTTTCCATCATCCCCAGGGCGCCCTGGTCGTGGACGACGGCGCGAAGCTCGCCCTGCGCGAAAAGGGCAAGAGCCTGCTGCCGCCGGGTGTGGCGCGTTGCGAGGGCGAATTTGCCGCCGGCGACGTGGTGCGGATTTGCGACCTGGACGGGACGGAATTCGCGCGCGGCATTGTGCGGTTTGACGCCGCCGCCGTGCGCGCCCGCAAACTGCCCAAGGAAGAGCTGGTTCACCGGGATGATCTGGTAATCTTGTAGCCGCGCTTGTAAAAGCGCGGATAAATTTGAAGAAGAAACCGCGTTTTGACAAACGCGGCTACGATTCCATGAAACGAAAAACTGCCATTAACGATTTATTGAAGGTCATGGCCCGGCTGCGGTCGCCAACGGGCTGCCCGTGGGACCGCGAGCAGAACCACCACACGCTGCGGCGCCACGCGATTGAGGAGGTTTATGAATTGATTGACGCCATCGAGGCGGAAGACGACCACGAGATGGCCGAGGAACTGGGCGACTTGCTGTTGCAGGTCGTCTTCCATTGCCAGTTGGCGAAGGAACGCAGCGCGTTTGATTTTGAAAAGGTCTGCCGGCTGATTGTGGAAAAGCTCATCCGCCGGCACCCGCACGTTTTTGGGAAAACCAGGGTCAAGGACGTGGCCGAGGTCTGGGTGAACTGGGAAAAAATCAAAAAAGCCGAAAAGCACGGCACCAAGCATGCCCGCCATTCCGCCCTGGATGGGATCCCAAAACATCTGCCCGCCCTGCTGCGCGCCGAGAAGCTGGTAAAAAAGGCGCGCAAAGCGAAAATCCCTTCGGTTCGTCAAGATTCCAAACGCCGACTCACCAAAACCGCTTTGGCCAGGGAGTTGTTTGATCTGGCAGAGCTTGCCCAGGCCCGCGGCTGGTCGGCGGAAGAATTACTGACCGACGAAATCAAGAAACGCGAGCGAATTTTGCGCCGCCGCGAAAAAGCCTGAGCTGATTTCATGCAAATTCGAGGTTTGCAGCCGAGGTTGTTTCTTTGTGCACTGATGTCAGGGTTCTTTGCCATCGCGGGCGCAACGGTCAGCGGCCGGGACGCCGTGCTCAAATCTGAATTCATCTTCGAGAACGCACCGTATCCGTCGTGCCACGCCTCGACCATTGTTGAAACACGATCCGGTCTGGTCGCCGCATGGTTCGGTGGCACCGGCGAACGCCATCCCGATGTATGCATTTACGTTTCGCGAAATGAGGATGGACACTGGACCAGGCCGGTCGAAGTCGCGAACGGGGTTGGTTTCGAGAGCAACCGCCTGCCAACGTGGAATCCGGTTTTGTTCCAGCCGAGGAATGGTCCGCTGTTGTTGTTTTACAAAGTCGGCCCGGGCACGGCGGCCTGGTGGGGAATGTTGATGACTTCCCCCGACGGCGGCAAAACGTGGTCGTCGCCGCAGCGTCTGCCCAATGGCATCCTGGGTCCGATCAAAAACAAGCCCGTGCAGCTCGCCAACGGCGACATCCTTTGCGGCAGCAGCACCGAGGGCAAAAGTGGCTGGTTCGTGCATTTTGAGCGCACGAGCGATCTGGGAAAAACCTGGCAGGCCACGCCGCCGGTGAACGACGGCAAACAAATCGGCGCCATCCAGCCGAGCGTTTTATTTCAAGCCGACGGAAAACTGGAGGCGATCGGCCGCACGCGCAACGGAAGGATTTTTAAAATCTGGTCCGGCGACGGCGGGATGACGTGGGGCAGGATGTTGTTGACCGATTTGCCCAATCCCGATTCCGGCACGGACGCCGTGAATTTGAAAGACGGCCGCCAGTTGCTGGTTTACAACCACAACACCAAAGACCAGACCGCCAACAAGGGCCGCAGCCCGTTGAACGTCGCCGTTTCCGATGACGGACGGAACTGGCAGGCCGCGCTGGTGCTGGAGGACGACCCGTCCGCGCCGAACGGTTTCGCCTACCCCTCCGTAATCCAGACGAGCGACGGTTTGGTTCACATCACCTACACCTGGAAGCGCAAACGCATCAAGCACGTCGTCATTGACCCGGCAAAATTGGAATTGCGCCCCATGCTGCACGGCGAATGGCCAAAATAATCTTTTGCGCCGGCACGAATGAGTGCAAACGTGCGGCTGGTCGGCGGAGGAACTTTTGAGGACGAAACCAAGCGGCGCGAGCAGCAGTTCCGCAAACGGGAACGGCGGAGTTCGCCGGCTTAGATTCGCACCGGCAGCTTTTTTTTCTCGGTTTCCGGACGAAATTCCAGAATCTCGCCAGGCTGACATTCGAGATGGGCGCAAATGGCTTCCAGCGTGGAGAAGCGGATGGCCCGGGCCTTGCCGGTTTTGAGGATGGACAGATTTTGCGGCGTGATGTCCACGGCGGCGGCCAGATCGTTCAGCCGCATCTTCCGCTGGGCGAGAACCACGTCGAGATTGACGATGATGGGCATAAACTTAAACGGTCAGTTCCTGTTCCTCGCGGATTTTCCGCGCCTCGTCAATAAGCCAGCCGATGAAGATGATTAAAAAACTGGTGAACAGATTACCCAAGTCAACCTTGAGCCACAGGTTGTCTGGTGAGGGCACAGGTGAGGGCACAGCCAGGTATAAAACCAGTTGCACGAGAAACCGGACAAAATAAATGACGCCCAAGGTTTGAATGCAGCGAACCGTCTCCGCCGTAAATAAAATACCGCGTTCAAAGAAGCCAAACAGTTTCAGGGCGGTGCGATACCAGACGAAAAAAACAATCAAGGACAAAATGCCACACAACGTGCCCCACAACACAACTGTCCCGGCGTGGCCGCTGGCACCCGCACCGGAAGTTGTGGCGGCAGGCTGCGCTGGTTTGGGCAAATTGATCATGTGCGCCCCGGCCAGAGCGTTGAAACCCAATGTGCCAACAATCAGCAGCGGAATTCCGTATTGCAAAAACAGCCGGATGCACTTGCTGACTTTTTGGATGCGATGCATCCGCGCGTTGGTTATTGGAATAATTTCATTTATATTCATGGCGCAAGAATAAACTCATAAATTCCGTTAGTCAAGTCTTTTTTATCGCAAAACGATAAATACTTACTTTTTAGCATGATTTTTAGTGTCGGCCGCAGTGCGCCGATTCATTCGAGCCACCCGCCTGTGCCATGCTCCGGCGCGGCAAGCAGGCTCGACGCTACACGAATCATGCGATTCCCAAATAAATCCGGCGTTGACAGTCCGGCGCGGCTCTGGTTTAATGTCCAGCCCTTTGCGGGGAAATTTATGTACGCCGTCTTAGAAACCGGAAGCAAACAATATCGGGTCGCCGCAGGCGACACGCTGGAAATCGAACGCCTGGCCGTCGAGGCCGGCAAACCATTCACATTTGACCGCGTGCTGCTCGTCAACAATGACGGCAAGTTGAGCGTGGGCACGCCCACCGTCAGCGGCGCGAGCGTGCTGGCTGACGTGGTGGCGCACAAGCGCGGCGAGAAGAAACTCACTTTCAAGATGAAACGCCGCAAGGGCTATCACAAGTCGATCGGTCACCGGCAGGAATTGACGGTGGTCAAGATCACGGAAATCAAAGGCTGATTTATGGCACACAAGAAAGGTCAAGGCAGCGTCCGCAACGGCCGCGACAGTCACAGCAAGCGGCTCGGCGTGAAAACCTACGGCGGCGAGGCGGTCACCGCCGGCAGCATCATCATCCGGCAGCGCGGCACGAAGTTCGTCGCGGGCGAGAACGTCGGCACGGGCCGGGATTGGACGCTTTTTGCGCTGATGGACGGCAAGATCGCGTTCGACAAGAACGGCCGGCGCGTGAACGTGAAGGCTGCAGTCGCAACCAAGAATTAGCCGGCACCAATGAATTTCAGGGCGAGGCCACGCGCCTCGCCTTTTTTGTTGCCAGCCGGGGCCGGGGAAACGAGGCTCTGAACGAATTCAAATCCCGTTTTTGGCAGCGAGCCTCCTCACGTCGGCTCCTACAGTTTAAACGATGTTCATAGACGAAATCAAAATTTACGCGCGGGCGGGGCACGGCGGCAAAGGCTGCATCGCGTTCCATCGCGAAGCCTACGTCGCCAAGGGCGGGCCGAGCGGCGGCAACGGCGGCCGGGGCGGCAGCGTGATTTTGCAGGCTGACCACGACCTCAACAACCTCATCGCCCAGTATTATCAGCCGCGCCTCATCGCGCCGGCCGGCGAGGCGGGTCTCGGCAAGGGCATGGACGGCCATGCGGGCAAGGACCTCGTGGTGAAGGTGCCGTGTGGCACGCTCGTCTGGCGGATTGCCGGCGGCGGCCGTCCGGTCGAAGAAATCGAGGATGAGAACGAGGACGAAGGGAAAAAACCGATGTTCCGCACGAGCACGGGCAAGCGTCCGTTGTTTCGCCATGCCGGCAGCGACGCGGCGGTCGAAATTGATTTGAGCCAGGAAGGCGGAGCGGCGGGTTCCGCCGGATCATCGCCCAAGGGCGAACTGGTGGCCGACCTTACGGAAAACGGGCAGCAATTCGTGCTCTGCAAAGGCGGGCGCGGCGGCCTGGGCAACCGCAATTTCGCGACCGCCGCCCGCCAAACGCCGCGCTTTGCGCAACCCGGCGAGCCCGGCGAGGAAGGCGATTACCTGTTTGAGCTGCGCATCATGGCCGAAGTCGGGCTGGTCGGCTACCCCAACGCGGGCAAGTCCACGCTGCTGACGGCGATTTCCAAGGCGCGGCCAAAGGTCGCGCCGTATCCGTTCACGACGCTGCATCCGCAAATCGGCATCGTGGAATATGCCGACTGGCACCGGCTCACGGTTTGCGACGTGCCGGGTTTGATTGAAGGCGCGCACCGCAACGTCGGGCTCGGCCACGCATTTCTGCGGCATATTGAGCGTTGCAAAATCATCGTGCTGCTGCTCGACATGGCCGGCACGGACAACCGCGCGCCGTGGGACGATTACCGGCAGTTGCTCAGGGAACTGGAGCTTTACGATCCCGCCCTGCTTGAAAAGTCGCGCCTGGTGGTGGCGAACAAAATGGACGAGGCGGTGGCCGAAAAGAATTTGAAGGAGTTCAAAAAAAAGGTCCGCAAGATGCCCGTAATGCCCATCTCCGCCGCGTTCGACCAGGGCGTTGAGAAATTCAAGCAAACCATCCGGGAAGCAGTGAGGGAAGCCGCGTAGGCGCCGACGTAAGGAGGCGGATTTCCGGTCAACGCCGCCCAAACGCCCGCCTCCTCACGTCGGCGCCTACAACTCAAAAAACCGCATCACGCTGTCGCCGTGTTTGAGCAACTTCACTTCTTTCCAAGGCGGGACGATATCCAGTGTGTCACGCTTGGTATGGCCGAGAACAAAGCGTCCGACGGGCGCCAGCAGCCGGGGCAGGGTCGCATCGTCCAGCAGTTGCTGGGCAAAGGAGGTTGAACGACGGCCGACGTTTTTTTCGCCGTAGGGCGGATCGGCCAGGATCAAATCAAACTGCCGGCCGCTCTCCGCCAGTTGACGCAGGGCGGGAAAGACATCCTGCGTGCGAATCTCCAGGACCGGCCCGAACCCGGCCGTGTCCGCGTTGCGGCGGATGAATTCGGCGTGCCGGTGCGATTTCTCGATGCCCAGGGCCGAAACCGCGCCCCGGCTCAGGCATTCCAGGCTCAACGCGCCGGACCCGGCGAACAATTCCAGCACCCGCGCGCCGCCGACCCGCGCGCCGAGGCTGTTGAAGACCGCCTGCTTGACGAGATCGGGCGTCGGGCGGACGTCGAGTCCTTTGGGGACCTTGAGAATCCGCCGGGCCGCGTTGCCGCCGGTGATGCGCATGGAAATATTTTAACCACGAATGGGCACGAATTGAATCACCAAATTCGGAGGGGCGAGCTCTGCGAGTCCCAAACCCAGCCTGGTCGGGAATCAAGGGCTCGTGGAACTCGCCCCTCCGATTTAAATCACTTGAAAATCTCGGCGAGGAACTGCTTCATGGCTTCCCAGGAGCGTTTGTCCGCCTTCTCGTTGTAGGCTGCGCCCTTGGAATTGTCGTTGCCCGCCATGGGCTGGGTGAAGGAATGAACCGCCCCGCCGTACTTGATGAGCTCCCAATCGACCTTCGCGTCCCGCATTTCGTTCTCGAACGCGGCCAGATCCTCCGGCTTTTCAAACGGATCGTCCGCGCCATGGCAAACCAACACCTTGCATTTGATGTTTTTGCCGTCGGCGGGCGTCGGCGAATCCAGTCCGCCATGGAAACTCACCACGCCGGCCACGTCCGCGCCGCTGCGCGCCAGCTCAATGACCGTCGTGCCGCCAAAACAATAGCCGATGGCCGCAATGCGTTTCGGATCCACCAGCGGCTGTTGCCGCAACGCTTCCAGCCCGGCATTGACCCGGGCGCGCAACAGTTGCCGGTCGCTCTTGTATTTGCCGGCCTGGGCCCCCGCCTCCTGCGTGTTTTGCGGCCGGACACCCTTGCCGTAGATGTCCGCGCAAAACGCGACGTACCCGAGTTGCGCCAGCATTTCGGCGCGATGCTTCTCGTAATCCGTCAACCCCAGCCATTGATGGACGACCAGAATGCCGGGCCGGGGCCCCTTGATGGCGTCGTCATAGGCGACAAACCCTTCGAGGATGGTGTCGCCCTGTTTGTATTCAACCGTTTTGGTTTGAATGGCGGCATGAACAGAAATGGCGCAAATGGCAGTCATGGTGGAAAGCAGAGTTATTTTCATGGCGATTATTATAGCCGCTATTGCGCCAATTGCCAACTGCTGGAAAATCAAAAACAGGCATGGATTCTGAATTTGGTTTCTGCAAAGATGCCGCGCCCGCCGACGCTTGAAATGGTGTGGTCAAGGTTTTTGCCGCCGCTGCTTGCCAACCCGTCGCACAATCGTTTCTCTATCCGCGTGCAAGGTCTTGAACCGTCCGACATTCGCCATCTGGACGCCGCCGTTGGCTGGCTGGGGCTGGGTTGCACCGAGGACGCCCGGGCTGAACTGGATTTGATTTCCGCCGCCCGGCAACAACATCCGGCCGTGCTGGACGCGCGTTGGACGCTTTGCGCCCAGGAAAAGCGCTGGGCCGAGGCGCTGGAAATCGCCCGGGCCGAACTGGCGGCCAGCCCCGACGATTGCCCCGGCTGGCTGCATCGCGCCTATGCGCTGCGCCGGGTCCCGGACGGCGGTTTGCCCCAGGCCTGGGACGCGCTGTTGCCCGCGGCGGAAAAATTTCCCCGGGAACCGGTCATCGCCTTCAATCTTGCGTGCTACGCCTGCCAGCTGCAGCAACTGGACCTGGCGCGGCAGTGGCTGCAACGGGCGATGAAAATCGGCGGCCGGGACGCCATCCGGAAAATGGCCCTGGCCGACGACGATTTGCAGCCGCTGTGGACGGAAATCCGGGAATGGTAACACGCCCCATCAACCCGTCGGAAAGCCGGAGCCGACGCAAGGACGCTTTGAATCAACGCCAATCCTCGAAGAGGTTTCCGCCTCTTTACCTCGGCGCCTACGAACCCCAGCCGAACAGGCGTTTGGCCTTGATCACGTTCACGATCGGCGGCGGGACGAGCCGTTCCCAACCGGCATCGCCGGATTTGATCCGGTCGAGCACGTCCCGGGAACGGATGGAAAGAAAATCGCGGTTGAACTGTTGGATGCCCTCGATGGCATGGTTCTCCGTGAGGTGCGTGTAAAGGTGTTTCAGGCGCGGCGCGATGGGATAATTTTCCACGGTGACGACCTGGCCGGTCTTGAAGTCCAGGCTGGGATAAACGTAAAGGCGTGTGTGATTTTTGAAAAGCTGGCCGAGGCCGCCGAGCAGCCCGCCTTCGTGGTCGTTGTAGAATGTTTCGTCAAAAATCTCGGCCAGCTTGGACGCGCCGAGGGCGAGGCCGAGAGGGCGGGTGGTGTAGCGCGCCAGATAGGCGGCGAGCCGGTGAAACCGGCGGAAGTTGGAGATGAGCACCGTCCGGCCCAGGGCGCGGAGCAGGTCGGCGCGCTGGAGAAAGTCCCGATGGTCAATCGCGTCATCCGTGGTGAGATGGCGCAGGGTCATTTCCATGAGTTCCACGGGTGATTCGCCGTTCAGGTCCGGTTCCCGGCCGAACTGGTCGCGCGCGCGCTCGAGCACGTCGAGGGTGGCGTTGGTGACGGGGCGGAAGCTGCCGCGCTGGACGAGGGCGGGTTTTTTGTAGAGCAGCTCGGACCATTGCACGGCTTCGCCTTCGGCCGTGAACATGGCGGCCTCGGTCAAACCATGTTGCACGAGTTGAAGGGCCATCAGGCGGTTGTCCACCCCCGCAAACGCCGGCCCGGCCAGCCGGATCAAATCCACCTCCACGCGCTCCCAGGTGAGGTTGTCGAGCAATGAACGAATGAGCCGCTCCGGCTCGCGATGAAAATAAATCGCGCCGTAAACCAGGTTGACGCCCACGACGCCGAGCGCCTCCTGTTCCCGGACGTTTTCATTGTCGAGCAGCCGCACGTGGATGAAAATTTCCGACGGCGGCGTGCGGGGTGCGGTTTGAAAACGGATGCCCATCCAGCCGTGGCCTTCCTCCTGCCGGCTGAAACTGTGCGTGGCCACCGTGTTGGCAAAGGCGAAGAAGGTGGTTTTTTCGCCGCGCGCCGGGTCCAACCGCTGCAACAGCAGGTCGAACTCGTAATCCAGCATGGCCTTGAGCCGGCTGCGGCTGACGTAACGGTCGCACGGGCCGTAAATCGCGTCGCTCACGGCCATGTCGTAGGCGGAAATCGTCTTGGCCACCGTGCCGGCCGCGCCGCCCACGTGAAAAAACCACCGGGCGACCTCCTGTCCCGCGCCGATTTCGGCGAACGTGCCGTATTTTTTTGCGTCCAGATTGATCTGGAGCGCCTTCTGGCCGGTGTTCAATTGCGCATCGCTCATGTTTTCCTTGTCCGCCTCCCGTCCGCGGGACGATACACCAAAAGGGCGGCGTGTCCAACAGCGTTGAGTTTGGGTGCTGTCCTGCTTTGAAAGCACGTTGGTTAAATTCGATGGTGGGGCCGCGCTGCTGCGCGGCCGGACGACCGGCAGGTCGTCCCTACCGATCAAACCGGCCCGCCACCCGAGTTCAGGCTTTCCGCGCCGGCGCCTTGTGTTATACTGGCCTTCATGTTTCGGACGCAGGATTTACACGTCAAGGAAATCGTCCGGCTGCTGACGCCGCGCGAATTGAAGGCGCAGACGCCGACGCCCGACGCCGTCAACGCGATGGTCGCGCACAGCCGCGAACGGGTCATCCGCATCATCCGGCGGGAGGACCCGCGCCTGCTCGTCGTCATCGGCCCGTGCTCGATCCACGACGAGAAGGGCGCGCTGGACTATGCCGCGCGGCTCAACGCGCTGCGCGAGGCATTTGCCGACCGCCTCGAAATCGTGATGCGCGTCTATTTTGAAAAACCCCGCACGACCATCGGCTGGAAGGGGCTGATCAACGACCCGCACCTCGACGGCTCGCAGGACATCGAGACCGGTCTGAAGATCGCGCGGCGGCTGTTGCTGCAAATCACCGGCCTGGGCCTGCCGGCGGCGACGGAATTTCTCGACCCCATCGTTCCGCAATACATCGCGGACCTGATCACCTGGGCGGCAATCGGGGCGCGCACGACGGAATCGCAGACGCACCGCGAGATGGCCAGCGGCCTGTCGATGCCGGTCGGCTTGAAGAACAGCACGGACGGCAGCCTGCAGGTGGCGATTGAGGCGATGAGCGCGGCGCGGCATCCGCACAGCTTTCTGGGCATTGACCAGGACGGCGTCACGAGCATCGTGCGCACGGCGGGCAATCCGGACGCGCACATCGTGCTGCGCGGCGGCAAGGCGCGGACCAATTACGACGCGGAAAGCATCCGCGCGGCGGAGGACAAGTTGAAATCGGAAAACCTGCCGCCGGTGCTGATGGTGGATTGCAGCCACGCGAATTCGGAAAAGCAGTTTGCGCGGCAGGAAGACGTGTGGCGCAGCGTAATTCAGCAGCGCGTGGACGGCACCCGCTCGCTCATCGGCCTGATGGTCGAGAGCAACATTCACGAAGGCAACCAGCCGATCTTGAAGGATCGGGCGGAACTGCGCTATGGCGTGTCCATCACCGACTCGTGCATCGGCTGGGAAACCACCGAACGGATCTTGCGCTGGGGCTACGACGCGCTGGCGAAAGCCGGGTAATCGCCGTAAAACTCTTCGTAGGGGCCGAGGCTCATTTCAAATGCAGAAGGCCGAATGGAGAATGAAGCGAGGCCCGGCTTCAAGACAGTTTTGCGCCAAACTGATATTTCTGCATTCAACCTTTATCCTTCAGTTTGAGCCTCCTTACGTCGGCTCCTACTGTGGCGAGGCGGACGGATCACGGCCATTTCCAGGAGTAGAGGTAACACAGCCGGTAAAACCACGGATCCGCGGAATTGGTGACATAAACCGACTGCGAAACGTTGGTGCCGAGAAAGAAGGCGCCGTTGGTCTTCCAGTTTAGGTTCGCCAGACTTGTGCAACAGAGGACCAAGCCGGTCTGGCCAACCGGTACGTTGGCCAAATCCAGCCGGTTGCTGCCGGTGAGCATGGCGATCTGGCTGATGCTCGCCGGTGAAATGAGCTGCTGGGTCAGATTGGCCATCCAATCATGGACCATCGCGGTCGGATCTTGTGGATCCCAGAAAATAAAGTTTGTGCCATAACCATTGGTAGCCGCGGTGGGATAAGTGTAAGAATCGCAACCCGCCGCATCGGCGGCATCGATGCTCACTCCATCACAAAGAGCATTGGTCAATCCATAGCTGGAGGCATGCGCCAGCATGTTGGTGAGCAGGGTGTAAAAATCCGGAGTGTAAAGCGTCAGGTTTGGGCACGACGCCCTGATTCGATTCAAGGTATTGGAAAAGGCGACGTTGTAGTCAAGGCACCTTAGGTGAATAAAACTTGCGTTGGCAGAACTGCTAAACGCCGGAATCGTGGAAACATCCACGGCATTCGGCATAATGAGTGTGCGGACACCCTTGGCGTAAAGGTTGGTGACGGCTTTGTAATGGTTGGTTTGGGATTGGTTGATGCCATTGGTCCACGCACTCATGGTCGTACCACTATACTTTGCTTGGAACCACAAATCAGCGCAGTTGACCCAAATGACAAACAGATCATTGCTCACATCCGAGGGTGCCTGGAAGCTGGTGACATTCGCCAACATGGTGGTACAGGAATTATAGTAGTAGGACCAGTTCATGTTGGAGTTATAGGTCAACCCCTGTCGCTGCGCCAGAACCTCGACCCAGACCCGACCGTTGGTGTAGCGTTTGCCATAGTAATACGGCAAACCGGATGTGTTGTTGGTCGTGGTGGAAATGCCGTCGCCAAAAACATAAAGGTTCGTAAAGGCGGCTTGGGCCGGAAAAACGGCGGACCCAAACAACAAAAATCCCACCATCAATTGGACGGCTTTTTGCACGGTGTCATTCTACCCCAGCCCGGTTCAAAGTAAAGCCGGTCTGAAACCCGGCCGGAGCTGGTTTGAAATAAATCCAACATGTTCACCTGTTCTCATTACGGAAGGGACCGGGCCGATCTTTCAAAACTCCCCGGCTCCTGTTCAGACGGTGGCTGCCGGGGTGACGAGGCGGAAAGCCCATGAAATCCCGCCTCCTTACGTCGGCGCCTACAAACCCGCTGCGAAGCGGCGGTGGATTTGCTTGCTCCGGCGCGGCATCCATGCGTATCTACGGCGTTCGTTCTGTGGTTTGATCCCATGAATCGGTGATGATGGACCGGCGCAATATAATCTCAAGGATTCTGACGCTGATGATTTCAGGGGTGTTGGCGGGGAAAGTTTCGGCGAACGGCTTCGGGCTTCCGGACCAGGACGCCTTTGCGACGGCGCGGGGCGAGGCGTTTGTGGCCACGGCGGACAATCCCTCGGCCATTTTTTACAACCCGGCCGGCATCACCCAGCTCGAGGGCAGCAACCTTCGTGGCGGTCTTTATCAAATCTTTCTCGACTCCAGTTTCAGCCCTCCCAACACCGCCCCCAACCACGGCCATACTTATGACAACCAGGACAATTACGCCGCGGTTCCCCAGATTTTCTACACCTACATGCCCACGAACCTGCCGGTGAGTTTTGGCCTGGGAGTTTATGCTCCTTTTGGCGGGAACATGAGCTGGCCGCAGAATACCGGCTTCCGCTCGGTGGCCATCGGCGGCTCGCTAACCTATCTAACAATCAATCCGGTCGTGGCGGTCAAGGTGTTGCCTTCCCTTTCCCTCGGCGCTGGCTTGATAGTGAACTATGCGAACATGGAAATGGATCAAGGCCTTACAAAATACCAACAACCATTCACCAACTTCTTCCGTTTTTCCGGCGACGGCTGGAGTGTGGGTTACAATCTGGGTGTGCGCTGGCAACCGGATGAAAAAGTTTCAATTGGCGTTTCCTTCCGCAGCGCGGCGACGGTCACCTTGGACGGCCAGACCAAATACGAGCAACAACCATTCATAGCAGCGACGAACCAATCCGCCAAGGTAGGTTTTACGTTTCCTTGGACCGTTGTTTGCGGCCTCTCCTACCGGCCCACGCCCAAATGGAATCTGGAGTTTGACGCCGACTATACGGATTGGAGTAGTTTCGGAACGGTAACCATTCACCAATCATCTACCTCGCCTGGCGTTGAAAATCCCGTTCCTGTGAATTTGTATTGGCAGTCGAGCTGGATGTATGAATTCGGCGTGACGCGGTATTTTGACAGCGGCTGGCAGGCGAGCGCCGGTTTCGTCTATAACGAAAACTCCGTGCCGAATGCCTATTACACCCCGCTGGCGGCGGACATGGACCGTTATTTCTTCAGCGCCGGAACCGGTTACAAGGGCAGGCATTTCAATTTCGACATCGCCTATCAGCTCGGCTACGGCCCCTCGCACACGGTCACCGGCAGCCAGCCGTCATCCATCCCCGCGGTGTCAACCGGGCAAACTGCCAATGGAAATTATGATTTCTTCAGCCAGGCCGTGTTGGTGTCCCTGGGCTGGCATTTTTAAGTTGCAGGTCTGTTGTAGCGTCGAGCCTCTGGCTCGAAATCGGCGCACAGCGCCGACGCTACACCGCCTCCACGGCGTCAAATTCCGGTTATCCGGCAGCGATGATTGAGGCAAAGCAGGCGGCGCGAGGCACGATAATCGCTTTGTTTTGTGTGGAAATTGGTCTATTCATGCCACCGAAATGAGCAGTCACACCACCAACGGCCACGGCAATGGAAAGGGCGCCAAAGGCCTGCTCCAGCCGGCCAAAGGCGCCGGGCGCGAAGCGGCGGCGGCGGAGTCCCGCGACGCCCGCGGCCCCATCGCCGTGTTCAAGACCCGCGACGGCGGGGAAACCCGCGGCCCCATCCTGCGGCTGGGGCGCTACGCGGTAGCGTTTGAATTCTGCAATCCGGCGGTGGTGTTGCGCACGTCGGAGGTGCTGGACAAGTTCAAGCTTCTCATTGACGGACGCATGATTTATTCCGGCCGCGCCGTGGTGGGCAACCTGGTCGATGCCGGGGCCCGGATCATCTGCGAGGTCAAACTGGACGACCTGGGAGCGGAGACGGATTTTTTCCTGCAACCCGCCGGCACCGGCCCGGACGGGGAGCAGGCGTACGCCCGGTTCTTCCGGCAGTGGCAGAAGAATTACCGGGTTTCCTCGGAGTTCAAGGTGCAGGTGACGGACATCCAGGCCTTCCTGGTCGCCACGCGGCAATGGCTGGAGCAGGTGGAGTTCGACCGGGGCATCAGCCGGGACGGCGGCCGGGCGGAACAACAATTTGAAGCGCTGGAAACGATCGCCCGGCGCGTGATTTCCGCCTTCAACGCCCAGCACGAGAAATTTGAGGAGCTGGCCTACGCCATCCCGGAGGAACATTACGGGGCGCACCAGGAGTTCGTCCGGCGACAGTGGCAGCCCCTGTTTTTGTGCAGCCCCTTTGGCCAGCGCACCTATTACAAGCCGCTCGGCTATGCGGGGGATTACGAGATGATGAACATGATTCATCGCAACCGGCCCGAGGGTGGGTCCCTCTACGAAAAGCTGATCCATTATTTGCTGGTCAGCCAGTGGCCGGCCCAATCGGTGCGCAACCGGGTCGCCCACCTCAAAGACCACCTGCTGGAGGAAGCCGCGCGGGTGGCGCGCGCGGGCCGACGGGCCCGCGTCCTCAACGTCGGCTGCGGCCCGGCCCGCGAGGTGCAGGATTTTCTGGCGGAAACGCCGCTGGGCAACGAGGTGGATTTTGTGCTGGTGGATTTCAACGAGGAAACCCTGGCGCACGCCGGCAGCCGGATCACCCAGGCCAAAAACCGGTTTTCACCCCGGGCCACCTTCGAGACCCGGCAGGTCTCGGTGCATCATCTCCTGCGCCAGAGCGCCCGGACGGGCCAGGCCGCCGGGGAACCGGGCTACGACCTGGTTTATTGCGGGGGCCTGTTTGATTATCTGTCGGAACCGACCTGCCAGTCGCTGGTGAATCTTTTTTACGACTGGCTGCGGCCGGGCGGGGCGGTCATCGTGGCCAACATGAGCGACTCCAAACCGTTTCGCAATTTCATCGAGTTTGTGCTGGACTGGCAGTTGATCTACCGCGACAGCGCGAAAATGCGGGCGCTCGCCCCGGAGCGGATCCGGGACGCCACCCGGGTGATCACCGAGCCGACCTCGGTGAACCTGTTCCTGCACCTGCGCAAACCGGAATAACATGCAACCCATCCCCCAGGAATTTCGCGCCGCTTACCGGGAGCATGAGCGGGAAATCACCATTCGCAAGACGCGCTGGGGATGCTTTTTCGGCATGGTGATGGTGCCGCTCTTTGGCTGCCTGGACCATTACGTTTATCCGCAGCACGCGGTTTCCTTCCTCTGGTTGCGGCTGCTCTGTTCGGCCTTGATGGCGGGAATCTATCCTCTCGTGGGGACCGGGTTCGGCCGCAAGTATTACCGCGTCTCCGGCATCCTCCTGTTGCTCCTGCCCTCGGCGACCATCGCCTGGATGATTTATGCAACCGAAGGGGCCGCGTCGCCTTATTATGGAGGGCTGATCCTGGTGCTGATGGTGGTGGCCGTAGTGCTGGACTGGACGTTCCTGCAAAGCGTCATGTCGGTTTTGCTGGTCCTGATGTTGTACCTGGTGGCCAGCGCGCCCACGGCCTTCGGGGACAACTTCGGCATGTTCCTGACCAGCCTGTTTTTCATGGTGTCCACCGGCATTGCCATCATCGTGGGGACCTATTTTCACAGCCGGGTCCGGGTCAGCGAGTTTGTCTCCCGCTGCGAACTGGACAAGAGCCGCAAGGCGCTGGAAGCGAGCCTCCAACAGCTCAAGGAAAACGAGATGCAGCTGGTGCAATCCGAAAAACTGGCGTCCCTCGGCCGCATGAGCGCGGGCATCATCCACGAAATCAACAACCCGCTGAACTTCGCCACGACGGGCCTGTTCACCCTGCGCAAAAAAGGCAGACACCTCGCCCCGGAACAGCAGGGGGAATACGCCGAGATCCTCACCGATGTCGAAGAGGGGCTCAAGCGGGTGCAAACCATCGTTTCCGACCTGCGCATGTTCACGCATCCCAACACCGAGCAACTGGACCCGGTGCCCGTAGCCGAGGTCCTCACGTCGGCATTGCGGTTCCTCAGCAACGAGTGGCGGGACACGGTACAAATCGAGCAGCACCTGGCGGAGCATCAAACCATCTGGGCCAACAAGAACAAGCTGATCCAGGTGCTGGTGAACATCCTGCAGAATTCACTCGATGCGCTGAAGGAGAAAACCTTCGCCAACGGCGAAAAACCGACCATCTGGATCAACGGCCGGGTGGAGAACGGTCAGACCGTGCTGTCGGTCCGGGACAACGGCGCCGGCATTGACGCGAAGCACCTGAACAAGATTTTCGACCCGTTTTTCACCACCAAGGAGGTGGGCGCGGGCATGGGGCTGGGGTTGAGCATCTGCTACAGCATCGTGCAGGAATACGGGGGCAAAATTTCGGTGAAAACGGAGCCTGGAAAATTCTGCGAGTTTACGCTGGAATTTCCGGTCAAAGGATAGGATTAAAGAGGGCAACAGCAGCGAAACCATCATGGAAAACCTGTACGACTATAAAAAATACGCCATCCTCTACGTGGACGACGAGGAAAAGTCGCTGACGAGCTTCACGCGCGCGTACGGCGATGATTTCCGCGTGTTTACCGCCACGAACGCGCAGGATGGCTTCAAGCTGCTGGAACAGCACGCCGACGAAATCGGCCTGCTGATGACGGACCAGCGGATGCCCGCCGAGAAGGGCGTCTGGCTGTTGGAACGGGCGCGCCACTTCCGTCCGCGCATCCTGCGCATGCTGGTCACGGCCTATGCGGACATGGACGCCGCCATCGCCGCCGTCAACAGCGGGGCCATTTACCGGTACATCAACAAGCCGTGGGACCCGGCGCAGCTCGAACTCACGCTCCGGCACGGCCTGGAATTTTTCATGGTGCAGACCGAACGCGACCAGCTGCTCAGCGAAAAAATGTCCGTGCTGCGCAACATGATGATTGCCGACCGCATCGTGAGCCTCGGGCTGCTGGCCGCCGGGCTGAGCCATCACATCCGCAACTCGCTCGTCGCAGTGAAGACCTTTCTCGACCTCGCGCCCGGGAAGATGGCCGAGGAAAAGAAGGATGCGGCCGGCCTGCGCAACCCCGATTTCTGGAAGGAATATCACCAGAACGTCCAGTCCCAGGTCGAAAAAATCAACAGCCTGCTCAAGGACCTTTGGGCGGTGTCGGAAAGCAACGACTCGACGCAGTTCGGCGATGAAGTGCGGCTGCACCAGACGGTCGGCGCGGCGCTGGAACTGTTCCGGGACCAGCTGGCCGCGCGGCGGATCGAAATTGACAATCGCATCCCCGATTCCCTGCCGGCGTTGCATGTGGACAAGCTGAAATTCAGCCGGCTGTTTGAATTGTTGTTGAAGGAGGAGGTGGCCACACTGCCGGCCGGCAGCCGCATCTCCCTGGCCGCCGAATTCTCGCCGAACGGCACCAAACCGGAAATCGTCGTCCACATCAACGACAACGGCCCCGGCTTGCCGCAGGAGGCCTTGAGCGTCATTTTCGATCCGTTTGTCGTGACGGACAGCGTGCCCTCCGAGTATGGCATCCATTTGATGGCCTGCTTTTTCATCGTCCACCATCACGGCGGAAAGATCGAGGCGCACAGCGAGCCCGGCCAGGGCAATGCGTTCACCCTGCGACTCCCCCTCAAACCCGAACCCGTCGCCCCGTCGCCGGACGACACGGTTTTCCTGCAGAAAGCCCTTTTAAATGAAGGGCTTTGGGAGAAATTACTCACCGGCGAGTGAGCGGATCCGGCGGCGGTTCACCGCCCAAAATCAGCCCTGGCGCTTCAAGATTCCATTGACCTTTGGGCTGGAATTATGGAAGATACGCCGGCAGGGTGCCAACGGGGCACAGCCATCGGTTGTATCAGATGTTTGAGGCGCGATGAAAACCATCTTGGTTCTGTCTTCCCACCCAGACTTTGCCGAAACGGTTCGGGCAAGTCTGAATCCGGAGCAATACCGCGTGGTCCACCGCCTCAACGTGGAGGAAGCCGAGCCGCTGCTCATCCACAGTCTGGCCGCCGCCTGTATCCTGGATGTGGATTTGATGGATGTCGACGGCCTCTGGGCCATCGAACGCCTCCGGCGCCTCGATGCGAAGACCCCCCTCCTTGCCTGCTCTTCCGAAAACCGGGCCGAATGGGAGGATGAGGCTTTTTTGCGCGGGGTTGCTCACGTGCTGACCAAGCCCGTTCGCGGCCGGCTGTTGAATTCATTGCTGGAACGCCTGTGGAACGCGCCCGCCGCCCGCCCGGCCGCGCCCCTGCCTCCCCTCGAGCCCGCTTCACCCGCCCACCCGGTTGACTGGCCGGCCACCGGCCGCTACGTCAACGCGGCGCAAACGCTCGATGTGTTGCGCGATTTCTCGTCCATCCTCACCCATTCATTGAACGCCGAGGCCATGCTGCGGCAGTTCCTGCTGTTCCTCCGCGAAATCCTCTGCGTCAACCGCGCCGCCATTTTTATCAACCGCGCCGGCCCGCCGCCCGCCGAAACAACTTCGCCCGAGGACCGCCGCCGCCTGCGCGCGGTGTCCGCCATCGGCCTTTCCTCCGGGTTGCTCGAACATTTTGAACTGTCCCTGGACGCCGGCATCGGCGCCCAGGTCGCCCGGCTGGGACGGATTCTTCGCCGCCACAGCGACGAGGCCCGGGCGGACGCCGGGACCCAGAAGGAATTTGAACTTCTCGGCGCCCAGGTGGCGGTGCCCATTCCCGGCCGGGATGGGATCGTGGGGGTGGCGGTTTTCGACGGCCGGGTCACCGGCGAACCGCTGGTCAACGTCGAGCTGGAACTCATCTTCCACCTGCTTGAGCAGGTCGGGCTCGGGCTGCGCAACATCTGGCTGCATGACCAGCTCGCCGCCAACCACGAGATGATGGCCGATGTGTTGCGCGAACTCAGCAGCGCGTGCGTGGTGGTCGGGCGCGACCTGAAGGTGCTCCACGCCAACAAGGCGGCCCGCCGTCATTTCGGCCCGAAACCCGGACGCAGCGGCGAATTCGAATTCAGCGACCTGCCCCAGCCGCTCGGCGCGAAGCTTTACCAGGTGTTGAAAACCGGCGCGGCCATGGGACCGTACCGGTATGAGCCGGAAAATTCGCCGGGCACCATTTACAGCGTCAGCGTGGTGCCGTTTCAGCGCGGCAATTCCCCGGTGCCCGTTTCCGCGTTGCTGACCGCCGACGACCTCACCCAGACCGAGCAGTTGCGCCGGTTGGAGGTCGAGGCCGCCAATCTGCGCCTCATCAAGTCCATGTCCGACCGCCTCGCGCACGAGATCGGCAACGCGCTCGTGCCGCTGGCCACGCACCAGCAGTTGCTGGCGGAAAAATATCGGGACCGGGAGTTCCGCGAATCCCTCGACCAGGCCCTCGCCGATGGCGTCAAGCGCGTCACGCGGCTGATCAACCAGATGCGCTTCCTGGCGCGCGAAGGGCACATCGAACAGGAAACGTTCCCGGTGCAGAAGTTGATCGAGGAGGCCTACCAGGAGGCGCGCAAACATCAGTCCGCCGAGACCACCAAACTGCAGTTCGACAACAGCGGCAAATCCGTCGTCATCACCGGCGACCGGGCCGCGCTCAAACACGCGCTGGCCGAAATCATGCTCAACGCGCTGCAGGCCAATCCGAAGGAGCCGAACATCGGCGTCAAACTGCACACCGATGCCAACAGCGGCCGGATGCCGGACGTCCAGATTGAAGTTCAGGACAACGGCTCGGGTTTCACGGCCGAAGCGGCGCAGAAGGCGCCGGCGCCGTTTTTCACCACGCGCAACGTGGGATTGGGATTGGGGTTGACCGTCAGCCGGAAAATCATCGAGACGCACCACGGCAAGCTGGAGATTGTCCCGCCGTCAGCCGGCCGCCATGGAGTCGTCCGCGTTTCACTGCCGGCGGACACCGGCATGGCCACAACGGCGTAGCCGCCCGCTTAAGGAGTGGCCGCCGAGGTAACGAGGCGGAAACACAATGAACCGCTTCAATGGATTCCGCCTCCTCACGCCGGCGGTTTCAATTCGTTCTGGGGTTTTCAACGGGTTGCCCGATACCTTTGTCGCATCTCCCCGTTCCATTGACTTCGGTTTTTAAATTCCGCTTCGGGAATTCAGCTTGGGGTTGTGCGTTCAAAGTTGCGGCGCGGCGGGAAATTGGCCAGTTTCCGGGAATTGCATGACTGCTTCTGCGCCAGCATCGGATGGAAGTTCGGGGTGGCTGCATGATTTTGGGAAGCGGGACTGGCTGAAGGGATTATTGCTCGTTGCCGCCATTCTTTTGTTTTATCAGCCGGTTTGGCATGCCGGATTCATCTGGGACGATGACGCGCACGTTACCAACCCGCAACTCCGTTCATTGGCCGGGTTGGCGCGGATCTGGATGCAGCTTGGCGCCACGCAACAATATTATCCCTTGGTTCACAGTGTTTTTTGGGTGGAACACCGGCTCTGGGGAGACTGGTCGCCAGGGTATCATCTGGTAAACATTCTGGTGCATGCTTTTGCGGCACTGTTGCTGGTCAAGGTGCTGCAGCGGTTAAAAATCCCGGGAGCCTGGCTGGGAGCCGCCATTTTCGCATTGCATCCGGTGGAGGTGGAATCCGTGGCGTGGGTTTCGGAGCTGAAGAACACGTTGTCGGGAGTTTTCTATCTCGGCGCCGCGCTCGCCTATCTGGAATTTGATCAAGACCGGCGCCGGGGAGGCTACGCGCTGGCTTTGGGATTGTTCCTGCTGGGCCTGATGTCAAAGACCGTCATCGCCACCCTGCCGGCGGCGTTGCTGATCGTCTGCTGGTGGCAGCGGGGCAGGTTGTCCTGGCGGCGGGACGTGTTGCCGTTGATTCCCTTCTTCGTCGCAGGGGTTGCCGCCGGACTCTTTACCGCCTGGGTGGAGCGGCAATTCGGCGGGGCGCAAGGTTCCGAGTATGATTTTTCCATCGTCGAACGATTTCTCATCGCAGGGCGGGCCATCTGGTTTTATCTGGGCAAACTTTGCTGGCCGGTGAATCTGGTTTTCATCTATCCCCGCTGGCAGGTCAGCCAGGCGGTGGGATGGCAATACCTTTTTCCGGCGGCGGTGGCATTGTTACTGGGTGCCTTGGTGTGGTTGCAGCGGCGGCGGCGCGGGCCTCTGGCAGCACTGCTTTTCTTTGTCCTGACACTCTTCCCGGCGCTCGGTTTTTTCAACGTGTATCCGTTCCGCTTTTCTTTTGTGGCGGACCATTTTCAGTATCTGGCCTGTATCGGGCCCATCGTGCTGGCAGCGGCGGGTCTCAGCACCGGCTTCAACCGGCTTGAAAAAGGGAGGTCGCTTTGGACCCCGGCCCTGGGCGGAATCCTGCTGGCCATCCTCGGGGTGTTGACCTGGCAGCAGTGCCGCACGTATGCCAATATCGAAACCCTCTGGAGGACGACCATCGCCAGGAACCCAAGTTGCTGGATGGCGCACAACAACCTGGGGTTGACCCTGGTCGGTCAGGGTCATTGGGAGGAAGCCATTCAGCATTACGAACAGGCACTTCAACTCAAACCCGATTTTGCCGACGCCCTCAATAATATGGGCGTCGTGCGGGCCACCCAGGGGAAATTGGATGAAGCCGTTGCCTGTTATCAAAAGGCCCTGCGGATCCACCCGGATGATCTTGAAGCCCCCGCCTCAACCTTGGCAATGCGCTTGCCCGAATGCATGGCGATCATGCCAACCAGCTCGTCCAGATGGGACGGAACGACGAGGCCATTGTTGAATTTAGAAAGGCCCTGGAGGTTCGCCCCGATTTTGCCGATGCCCGCCATGACCTTGCGGTCACCCTGCTTCGACAGGGACAGGTGGACGAGGCCATCGCCCAGTTCCGGGAGATCCAGGAAAGTTACCCCGACGATGCGATGGCTTTCTTTGACCTCGGCAACGCTTATTTCCAAAAGGGACAGATGAGCGAGGCGGCGGCCGCTTACCAAAACGCTTTAAAAATCAAGCCGGATGATGTGTCCGCCCGCAACAACCTCGGAATGGCCCTGCTCAAGCAGGGAAGGGCGGACGAAGCTGCCGCCCAATTCCGAAAAGTTTTGGCCCTCCAACCCGACTTTGCGCTGGCCCGCACCAATCTAAACAAAGCCTTGCAACAAAAGGGGCATCCGTAGATTTGCGAGCGACAGAGGGTGGGTTTTACAGTTCCCGCTTTTATTGGAAAGTCCAACGTTTAAGTTTGGAAACTCCGGCGAAAAGGCTGTCCCCTTGGACACTGCCCACCCGCGTTGCCGTCGGATAGCACCCCGGGGTCAAATTCCCTGAATTCAGCCGTTTGCCTGACGGCATCACCGTGCGCCTAGGCGCCGTTGTCGCCGATGGCCTCGACCGGGCAACCCTCCTTGGCTTCCTTGCAGCGGGCTTCCTCGTCGGGCGATGCCGGCTGCTTGTAAACGAACGAGTAACCGCCGTCTTCGTTGCGCTTGAAATTGTCCGGCGCCGTCTCGCGGCACAGGTCGCAGTCAATGCACTGGTTGTCCACGTAGTATTTGCCCGCAACGTTCTCGGAATATTTGTTTGCCACGTCAGCCATAAAATCAGTTGTTAATTTAGAATGAATATGGCGGCGCGGCCGGGCAATGGCAAGTTCATTTAAGCGTTTTCGGCCCCTCCCGGCCGGAATAAATCCTTTTTACTCCGGCCATTCGCAATTATTCTTCCGGCCATGGAACCGCACACGCTGCGCAAAACGAAAATCATCGCCACCCTCGGACCGGCCACCGAGTCCGCGGAAATGCTGGGCAAACTCATGGACGCGGGCGTGAATATCTTCCGCCTGAACATGTCCCATGCGCCGCACGATTGGGTCCGCCGGATCGTCAAGGACATCCGCGCCGGCGCCGCCGCGCGCCAGATCCACATCGGCATCATGATGGACACGCAGGGCCCGGCCATCCGCACCGGCGACATCGGCGTGCCGCTCAATCTGCAGCCCGGCCAGAAATTCACGCTCACCGTCCGGGGCGAACGCAGCGAGGAGGAACGCTCCGTGGACGTGAATTACGCCAATTTTGTCAATGACATCAACGTCGGCGACGTGGTGCTCATCGACAACGGCGCCATTGAAATGAAGGTGCTCGCCAAGGAAGGCAACAAAGTCGAGTGCGAGGTCCTTACCGAGGGCACCCTCGGCAGCCGCCGCCACATCAACCTGCCCGGCGTCAGGATCAGCCTGCCCGCGCTCACGGCCAAGGACATCAAGGACGTAAAGCTCGGGCTCGAACTCGGCGTGGATTTCATCGCGCTGTCGTTCGTCCGCGAAGCCCGCGACCTGCTGCAATTGCGGGAGCTTTTTGAAAAAGACAAACCGGCGC
>JBKQOA010000097.1:0-94971 GCA_052145735.1 Limisphaerales bacterium | reverse complement strand
TGAACCGGCGGTTGGCGGCGATGTCGCGCGGCGACAGGTGGCAGTGATAGTCGAATATCGGCTCGGCCTCGGCGTATTGGTGGTAGAGCGCGCGGGCCGTTCTGGTGCTTAACAGAAAATCGTCGTGGACGAAAGACATGCCCCATGGAAATGGCGGACGGGGCGGCGGTCAAGCCGGAACAGCCCCGCGGCGCGGCGCGGGAGCCGGTTCCGATTCGCCGATCAACAGCGGTTTCAGATGCCGCTCAAACAGGTTCTCCGTGACGTTCCGGGCGATGACTACCTCATGTTTCTTCAAGGCACTGAGATAACGATCGCCCATCTGCGCGGCAAGTTTGAACCCCACGTGCAGCAATTGCCGGAAATTCGAATTGAAAGCCTCGTTTTTCGGATCGTGCCGGAGAGCGGAAACAAATTGAGGTGACGTCCAGCCCTGGACCATGGCCGACGACGGCAGCCTGGCCTGGTCAATGTCAATGACAGCGGCGTACGGCGCACATAATTCATCCACGTGGTCCAGCGCAGAAGCATAGATTTCCCGGGCGATTTCCAGCCCGGCGCCACCCGCCTCCGCCAGCCCGATGAGTTCCTCCAACCACGTTGTTCCCGACGTCTTGACATGGATGCCGGCGTCGAATTTTTTCAACGCGCGCCGCACCGGCTCATAAATCGAAAACTTGTCGCTGCCGGAATGGATGCTGAGTTTGAGCGTCGCGGGCAGGCCGTATCGCCCGGCGGCAAACGCGATCACGGCCAGATCCTCGTTGAATTCCGTTTCGAACTCTTTCACATCGCCGGCGTAATCCACGCCTTTGTTGAAACGGCCGGTGAACTTCGGCGCAATGGTCTGGAGCGGAATCTTCTCGTCGGCGAGCGCGGCCAGAATGATGAGCAGTTCCGGCGGCGTTTGCGGGCTGTCCGTTTCATCCATCGAAACTTCCGTGATGAAATTGGCCTCGCCCTTGGCCCGGGCGATGTGCCGGTAAATTTTACCCGCTTTCTGCACCGCGAGCAAAAATTGGCCGGCCAACCGCTCCACCCCGGCCCGGGTCGTTTCCAGCGGACGGTCAAGGTGCGGGATGACGATCGTGCCCGCCAGCTCGGGGTGGCGATCGACAAACGCCTTCACGCTTCCGGGGCCGGCCGGCCGGCCGATTGAGTCGGCCACGTCAATCGTGAAGAAATCCGAGGGAACGAGAAAACGGTCCACGGTTTCGAGCCGGATGTGGTCGGCGTCCACGTGATACGGTTTCTTCCAGCCGAGCGCCGCCACCGCCGCATCGGCTTCGGCGCGCAGGCTGACCGGTTCGGTGCCGGTGAACAGGTGTTCGCGGTTCGATTTGTTCCAGACGGGAACAACATCCGCGCCCAGTCCGGTTGCCAGGACGCACGCGCGAAGCTGGGCCCGGCCCTGATGCGCAAAACGGTCGCCCAGGCCAAACGAAAATTTCCCCAACGGCCGATACTGGCTCATAATTTGAGAGGCTCTGTGGCAGGCAATGTAACAGGTTCATCGCCTTAAAAAAACCATGCTTCATTTTCAGAATTGTTCGAGCATTGCGCACTGAATCACAAGGAGATTCGGCCGGATTGTGCCTGCCAGGAGGCGTTGGGCGGCCATGGGCTTTTGAGCGACCTGTATCCGGGGAAAACAATACGGCGCGGGCATCGCACCCGCGCCATGTAATCGCCACAACGGCCCACGAAATGCCGCGCAGACCGGGAAAGTCCGCTTAATGGCTGCGGCCACCGTGGCCTGATGAAGCTTACTGCCACCTGCTTCAGGTTACCATCAGTTTCCAGCAAAATCCGATGCCCGATCGGTCGCGGGAGCCACCGCCGGCTGGCGCATTCAGTTCCGCATTCACGGCTGCAAAAAGGCCAAACCATTGCACTTTACTCCGGTGTCTGAAAGATGTTTCCTTCCAAGAATAATTCAGAGGTTTATGAAACCCGACCTGGTGAAAGATGAATATCCGAAGAATGTTTTTCATAAAATCTTCCCATTCGGGAAAACCTGCGCGATGGCAATTTTTGCAACACTTTTCGCCCTCATCGCACAAGGGCAAATGTTTGTTTCCAGTTGGCCACAAGGGACCATCGGCGAGTGCATGACTTAGGGCGGAACCGTAAACACTTCGCTTATTACCAGTGTGCCTGACCCTCGGAGCCTGGTGGTTGTGGCGCCGGAACTGTCAGTAAATTGGTTCCTGGTGCCTGGATTTCTTTGTCTCGTAATTCAGAAATCGCGAAACCGTAAATCCTGCCCCGGAGCAGTGGATGGTGACAGCCATGCGATGACCGAAGCGCAATGTGACTTTGATCGCTTTCATGTCCTGTGATGCCGTTTTATTCTTTTAATTTCGTGCTGATCGTCGTATTCGCCATTTTCTTTTATCGGGCAGGCGTATCCGAGGACAGCCCGGGATTGCTGTGGGCAGCATTATCCGTGACGATTTCATTTTTGATCTGGCAGTGGCTCGGATGGGGTTTGCTGGGGATGATTCTTGGCCAGATTGGTTTGTTTTTTGGTATCAGTATTTTTCGGGTCATCCGCAAGCCGTGACACGTCGGCCAACCGACCAGATTGGCCGAGCCGCCGCCGGCTGGCCAATCCAGTTCCGCTTTCGCGGTTGACGTCGCTACAGGTTGTGTCAGTCGCGGAGCGTGTGCTGCTGCGAGATAAAGGATTGCCCGGCTGGCAAGATTACTTCAATGACATATCTGTCGGAATCGTCGCCAAACTTTTGGTCTCCTAACTGTATCAGCCGTTCTTTGACCAACTCTTGAATGATTTCCGCCGAAAACCCGCACTGGCGCAAGGTTGGCCGCACCCCAGAATACAACATATCCCGAAGGCGGATTAACGCTACCTGTTTGTCATTATCTTTCATTGGTTCTCCAGACCGAACTCTGCCGCACTGAAACCGGCCTCACATCGTTTTGAGGCGTAACAATCAATGGGGTGTTCCCCCATGGACGGAGTGAGGCATTGCCTGTTGGCCATGCACATGACCGGCAAAGCTGATGACGGATTCACTCATTGAGACCGGCGTGATTGTAACCCGGAAATTCTTTGAAAATCGCGGTTGTTTTGGCGGCACGAAGCGTGAAATCTACTGTCTTCGCGTCGGATGAGCCGGGTTCGACCGCGACCGAAGATTTCTCGGTCAGCAGCAGTTGCGTTGAAAAAACAAACGCCGCAGGCACGGCTTGCAGGGTGGGAACAAGGATATGAAGGCTAATCGGGGTCATAGCCACTGGGTATCGAAGCTTGGTAGGGGTGTCAAGCTTAATCGGGAGATTTAGTGCGGCGTTGTTCCGACAACCAACAGAGTCATAATCGTACCGTGCCAGCATCAATAAACCGTTTCTGCCGTTTCTGCATTTGACTGCCGTGGCCAACGGCCCCGGAAACCTTCAAGGCTTTGTGATGTGGCGGATAGTCTATACAACGACAACTGACGAATCATCTCAGCGGTGCCAGCCACCGTGCCAGCCACCAACAGCCCTGCTGCCGCACCAACCTCCGCCATGCCAGCCACCGTACCAACCTCCACCATAACAGCCACGATAATAACCGCCACGATACCCGCCGTACCAACCGACGGAAAATGACACCGGCGACCACCAAGTATAAGCCGGGTAGTAATAAGGCTGGTAATAATAGTAAGTCGTCGCCGGAACGGTTTGAACATACGTCACCGTCGGCGCAACCGTCGCCGTCGAAACTTGCCCACCATAGGCAGTCGAAGCCACCGGCTGCGGTGCCGGCGTGGTCGGTGTGGGTACAGCCACCTCCGGTCTGGGCTGGGTCAACATCGTCGTGATGACGGCGTCAGAAACCCCTTGGTGCCGCAGATAAATGATCTGGTCTGCGTTCAAACCATAGCTGTTCCCGGTATTCTTGATGTAAGCGATGATCGTATCATCGCCGACTTTCGCTTGCGCGAGTTGCAGGATTTGCGACACGCCGTAAGACAACTGCGGCACGGGTGCGCTGACCGCTGCCGGTTGCACCGTGGTTGCGGCCGATGAACCCTGTGCCAGCGCCGTTGCCGCCGACCAAGCCAGACCGGCGACGGCCATGACCCCCAGTATTTTTGGCAAATATCTGGTTTTCATAAACTCACCATTGAGTTCCAATACTGCACTTTCGGACGGGTTGCGCCAACTGTCAACTGCTGACGTTCAGCGTGAACCTGTGGGGAACCGGAGTGGATTCTGTCGCCCTCATCCGCCACCGTCGCGGTGCATGAAGTGCGAGATCGAGAAGATTGTCAGCGGGGGCCAGACCGGCGCTGACCGGGCCGCACTGGATTGGGCCATCACGCACGGCATTCCGCACGGGGGCTGGTGTCCCAGGGGTCGCCGGGCTGAGGATGGGCCGATGGATGGCCGGTACCAGTTGCAGAAGACGCCCACCGCGAACTACGTCCAGCGCACGGAATGGAATGCACGCGAATTCCGACGGCACAGTCGTCTTTTCCATATCAATCTGATTTGATGTCATGCTTCCGCCGATGTAATACAAGTCTTCGCCCACGGTCGGAGTTTTTGCGGAGCACTTCCCATTCTGACTTTTGTCCTGACTTTGGGTATTTTTGGGCTTGCCAGGCAGGCGAGGATATACGAGATTCACTTTTTGCAAAACGGCAAGAAAGGCCAAGAAAAACAAGCGTTTTCAACGGTCTTTCGATGGCGGTTGCGCGGTTAGCTCAGTTGGCAGAGCACATGTTTGACGTACATGGGGTCAAAGGTTCAAGTCCTTTACCGCGCACCATTCTCTTCAGAAGACCGCCGGCCAGTGACATTTCCCCGGTCGTCCTTTAAAATCAGTTGCCTATGATGCGTTGCCGGTTTTGGATTTTAGCCGTGTTTTTAGCGGTGGGGGTTTGTTCCGCCCCTGCCCAATCCAGCAATGTTCCCCTGGTGCAAAGGCAGTGGTTTGAAACCCGCACCGCGCATTTTAACATCTATAGCTGCGGCGCGCCCCGGGACGTCTTCAAACTTTCTGCGCGCCTGGAACAGTTTTGCGAGGCTTACTCCCTGCTGGCCGGGGCACAGGCGGTGGCTTCCCCGCCGATTGTGGTGATGGCCTTTCCCGACCATGAAACCATGAAGCCGTTCCTCCCGCTCTATCAGGGCCAGCCCGCCAATCTGGCGGCCTTCTTTCAACGCGGCAGCGACGAAAACCTGATCGTGCTCGCACTGCCCGGCAACAACCCGGCCTACCCGGAGCTGGAGGTCATCTTCCATGAATACACCCACTTGTTGTTTCGGCACAACGACCGGATCTGGCCGCTCTGGCTCAAGGAAGGCATGGCCGAGGTTTATTCCACTTTTGAAACCGGCGGCACCAGCATCCGCATTGCCAGACCGATTGATCATCACCTGCGCCTGCTGGCGCAACAGCCGCTCCTGCCGCTGGCCGAACTGTTTGCCGTCACTCACGACTCGCCTCAATACAATGAGCGTAACCGGCAGGGAATCTTCTACGCCGAATCGTGGCTGTTGACGGAGTTCCTGATGACGGGCGACAATGCCGCCTACCGGGCCCGCTTTAGGCAGTTCACCTCACTCCTGCGTCAAGGCCAGTTCCCGGTGCCGGCCTTTACCAACGCCATGCAGACCAGCTTGCCGGCGATGGAAAACGAATTGCGCCGCTATCTCAAACGCGGACAGTTTGCGCCGCTGGAGCTGGCGCTGCCAACGGATATTTCTTCGCCCATCAACGTGATCACGCGGGCCATCACCCCCGTGGAGGCCTATTTTCGCCTGGGCGATGAACTCCTGCGGGTTGATCGTCCGGATGCCGCCGGCTCATATTTTGCCCAGGCGCAGAAACTCGCACCTGCCAGTCCCCTCCCCTACGAAGGGCTCGGCCTGCTCGCTGCCGAGCGCGGTCAGCATGATGAAGCGCTGCGCAACCTGAAGGAGGCCCTTCAGCTTGGTTCCACCAGTTTTCTGGCCTATTACACTTACGCCCGGGAGCAATATCAACGCACGGCGGATTCCCAGGACCGTTATGTTCCGCTCAAACCCCAGGCGGCGGCGGAAATCCGCGGCGAATTTCAGAAATCCCTCGCGTTGATGCCGGACTTTGGCCCGGCGCACGAGTTGCTGGGCTTCTTCGAGATGGTCCAGGGCGAGAATCTCGTGCTGGCGGAACAACACCTGCAACGCGCCATCCAACTCGAACCCGAAAAGCCGGCCTATCTGTTTTCCCTGGCCCAGGTGCAACTGAGAAAAAACGATCTCTCCGCCGCGCGCCGCACCCTGCAACCGCTGCTGTTGCCCAACGTGGACGCGAAACTCCGCGCCCATGCCGAAGAGATGGTTCAGGGCATCGCCCGCAACCACCCGGTTTATTGATCTTCATCCGCGTCCACTTGCAGAACCGACGGGGAGGCTTATCTTGAATGAGAAGCAAGGAGTGGCATATGAAAACGAAAAGCAAATCAGGGAAAATGCTGGCACAGCCCAGCCCGTTCACCCCCGGCGTCACCCGGGGCATGGTGCGTGAACATGCGTATCGTCTCTACCGTGACAAATTGCCGGCCCATCCGCTGACACTGGAAGACTGGGTGCTGGCCGAGAAGGACCTCGTGGCGACGATGGAAGCGGAAGGCGTTGAAGGCTGATAACCGGCGGTCACCCGTTGGGTTGACGCGGCTGAAAGTCCTGCAAATGGTTGCGTCCGCGAGAGCGCGGCGGGTTCAGCCTTTGGGCCGCAACTTCTTCCACAACCAGCCGAACGGATCGTAATACGTGTCCACCACGCGCTCCTTCAACGGTATGATGGCGTTGTCGGTGATGGTGATGTTTTCCGGGCAGACCTTCGTGCAGCATTTGGTGATATTGCAAAAACCGATGCCCTGTGCCTGCCTCAGTTCCGGTAGCCGGTCTTCCGTGTCCAGCGGATGCATTTCCAGCGCGGCGGTGTAAACCAGAAAACGCGGTCCGATGAATTCCTCGTGCTTGTGGTGGTCGCGCAAAACGTGGCAGACGTCCTGGCAGAGAAAACATTCAATGCACTTGCGAAATTCCTGGACGCGGTCAATGTCCTCCTGCTGCATCCGCCACGTGCCATCGGCGGCGTCGGGCTTGCGTGGCTTGAATTTCTTGATCTTCTGTTTGACGCGGAAGTTCCAGGAAACGTCCGTGGTCAGGTCGCGAATGCTCGGAAACGCCCGCATCGGTTCGATGGTGATGGGCTTGTCGGTAGGCAGGGTGTCCATGCGGGTCATGCACATGAGCTTGGGCATGCCGTTGATTTCCGCCGAACACGAACCGCATTTGCCCGCCTTGCAATTCCACCGGACGCCAAGGTCGTTGGCCTGCGTGGCCTGGATCTTGTGGATGACGTCGAGCACGACCATGCCCTCGGAAATCTCCGCGGTATAATCCACAAATTTCCCGCCGTTGGCATCGCCGCGCCAGATTTTGAAAACGACCGTCTTCATTTCATCTCCTCGATGATCTGTTTCAATTCCGCCGGCATTTCGGGAATCGGCTCGCGCCGCACCTGCATCGACCCGTCGGCGCCCTTGCGGACGACAACGTTCACCTTGGCCGCGGCCGCGTCCTTGTTCGGAAAATCCTCGCGGAAATGGCCGCCGCGGCTTTCCTTGCGCTCGAGGGCCGCGCGGGTGATGGTCTCCGAAACCGTGAGCAGGTGTTTCAAATCAATTGCCGTGTGCCAGCCGGGGTTGTATTCGCGGTTGCCGTAAACGACGACGTGTTTGGAGCGTTCCCAAAGTTTGCCCAGCTCGTCCAGTGCCCGGACCATTTCCTCCTCCCGCCGGACGATGCCGACGAGGTTTTGCATCATTTCCTGCAAATCGTGCTGCACCTGATACGGCCCTTCCGTGCCGCCGCCGGCGGTCGCCCCGCGGTCAAAAGGCTCGAGCACCTCCCGCTCGGCGGCCTCCACCTGCGCGGCGTTGACCTGGCCGGCGCCGTGTTCCTTGGCAAACTTCGCCGCGAATTCGCCGGCCCGTTTGCCGAACACGACCAGGTCCGACAGCGAATTGCCGCCCAGCCGGTTCGCGCCGTGCAAGCCGGCGGTCACTTCCCCCGCGGCGAACAGGCCGGGCACGGTGGACATCTGCGTGTCGCCGTTCACCCGGACGCCGCCCATGATGTAATGCGTTGTCGGCCCGACTTCCATCGGTTCCTTGGTGATGTCGAGATTGGCGAGCTGCATGAACTGGTGGTACATGCTCGGCAGCTTCTTTTTGATGTGTTCCGCCGCATTCGGGATTTTTTCCCTGATCCACGAAATGTCGAGAAACACGCCGCCGTGCGGGCTGCCGCGCCCGGCCTTGACTTCGCGCATGATGCAGCGCGCCACGTGGTCGCGCGTGAGCAGTTCGGCCGGCCGGCGGGCGTTCTTGTCGCCCTGCGTGTAGCGCCAGCCTTCTTCCTCGTTGTCGGCGGTCTGGGCCTTGTAATTGTCCGGAATGTCGTCCCACATGAACCGCTTGCCGTCCTTGTTCCGCAATACCCCGCCCTCACCGCGCACGCCTTCGGTCACCAGCAAACCCATCACGCTCGGCGGCCAGACCATGCCCGTGGGATGAAACTGGACAAATTCCATGTCCGCCAGTTCCGCGCCGGCATGATACGCCAGCGAATGGCCGTCACCGGTGCAATCCCAGGAATTGCTGGTGATTTTGTAGGCGCGGCCGATGCCGCCGGCGGCCAGCACGACGGCCTTGGCCTGGAAAATTTTGAACCGCCCGCGCTCGCGGTCATAGCCGAGTGCGCCGACGACGCGGTCGCCGTCCTTGAGCAGCGTCACCACGGTATGCTCCATGTGGACTTGCATGCCCTGATGGATGCCGTGGTCCTGGAGCGTGCGGATCAATTCCAGGCCGGTGCGGTCGCCGACGTGCGCGAGGCGCGCATACCGGTGGCCGCCGAAATTGCGTTGCAGGATCCTGCCGTCCGGGGTGCGGTCGAACACCGCCCCCCAGGCCTCGAGTTCGTGCACCCGGTCGGGGGCCTCCTTCGCGTGCAATTCGGCCATGCGCCAGTTGTTGACGTATTGGCCGCCCCGCATCGTGTCGGCGAAATGGACGCGCCAGTTGTCGCGGTCGTCCACGTTGCCCATGGCCGCCGCCATGCCGCCCTCGGCCATGACGGTGTGCGCCTTGCCGAGCAGTGATTTGCAGATCAAACCCACCTTCACGCCGGCCGCCGAGGCTTCGATGGCCGCGCGCAGGCCGGCGCCGCCCGCGCCGATGACCAGCACGTCGTATTCAAAAGTTTCGTAGTTGGTAGCCACAATAAAAAATCGGTTCGGAGATTAGAATTTGAAGAAAACGATGTCGTGCAGGTGTCCCGTCGCGCAAAGGCGGACATAGACATCGGTGAAACCGACCCAGAACAGGCTGATCCACGCCCACATCATGTGGCGGCGGTTGAGGCAACTCACGCAGGAATAACCCTTCGCGCACGCCGACGCCTTGGAAGGTTCATCCAGAAAACCGCCGATCAGATGGCGCAGCGAATGGCAGCCGAACGTGTAGAGGGCCAGCAAAAAGGCGTTCAACGTCAGCACGAGGGTACCTACACCGACGCCAAAATGTTTTGTCCCGTCCACGGTGAACCACATCGCCTTCCAGGCATCATGCGAGAGCAGAATGATGAACAGGAACGCCAGGTAGAAAAAGTAGCGGTGGATGTTCTGGATAATGAGCGGGAAGGAACGTTCGCCGAGGAAGGTTTTGCGCGGTTCGCCGACGGCACAGTTGATCGGGTCGGCCCAGAACGACTTGTAATACGCGCCGCGATAGTAATAGCAGGTAAACCTGAAGCCGGCCGGAATCCACAGGATCAGGAACGCCGGCGAGAACGGCGCCCAGGCTGGCCACCACGACGGGAGGGCCGCCCCAAAAATGGCGTGCGGAGACGTGCCCCAGATTTCCGGCGAGTAAAACGGCGAGAGATAATTCGCGCCATTTTGATTGCACCAGTAACTGTGAGTGTTGTTATGCATGTCCCCCACTCCTTGGAACGCCGCCCAGGTGGAATAAATGATGAAGGCAGAAAAGCCGAGAAACACCACCAGCGGCTGCAGCCACCAGGCATCGGGACGGGTCGTTTCACCAAAGCCACGTTGCTTTGGAAGCGTATCAGCGTAATCCATAAAGATATTAATCTTAATAATTTGATAATGAAGCGTCAATGGACAGGCGACGGATATAAGTAGGGCTTCGATAAAACTTTGGTTGAACTTATGCGGATGCGACGACCGGTTGCGGCTGAGCGCCCCATTCATTCAACCCGCGCTCGCCACGGGCGGCCGGTGAATGCCCGAGGGCTTCCAGCGCTTCGCCCACCAGGTAAAGCGAGCCGGCAACCACCAGGAAATGGTCGCCCGCGGTTTTTCCCAGCGCCCCGACCAGGTAATCGCAGGCCAGGACTTCCGCCGTGGAATTGGCCGCCCGACAGGCCGCCGCCAGTTCGCGGGCATCCGCGGTACGTTCGCTGCAAACCGGCACGGTAAAAATTCGTGCCGCCAAAGGCGCGAGCGTTTCGCAAATGTGCCGCCAGTCCTTGTCCTGCAACACGCCCAAAATCAACGTTCGTTTCGGCCCGCTGAAATGTTTCTCCAGCGCTTTGCCCAACACCTGTGCCCCGGCCACATTGTGCGCGCCGTCGAGCAGAATTTTTTGCCCCGAAGCGCGGGTGACCAGTTGCAGCCGCCCCGGCCAGTTTACCGTGGCCAATCCGTTGCGGACGGCGGCATCGCTCACCGGAATTTTGTTCTGCAGCACTTCGACGGTGGCCAGCGCCAGGGCAGCGTTGATTTGTTGGTGGTCGCCAAGCAAAGACAAGCGCGCTGCGCTGTCCGGACGCCGCCGCGCGACGTCCCTGTCATTTACCACCACCAGCGGCGCATTTTTCTCCCGCGCCGTTCCTTCAATCACCGCCAGCGCTTCCGGCTCATCCGCCGCGGTGATGACCGGCACTTCCGGTTTGATGATGCCCACTTTTTCGGCGGCGATTTTTTCAACCGTATCACCCAGCCATTGCTGGTGATCCAGGGCGATGTTGGTTAAGACGCTCGCCAGCGGCATGACAATGTTCGTGGCGTCCAGCCGCCCGCCCAGGCCGGTCTCCCAGATCACCAGATCGCATTTTTGCTCTGCAAAAAATCTCAAGGCCATCACGGTGACGACTTCAAAAAACGTCGGGTGATGGCCGGCGGGGAATTGTTTGAGCAACGGTTGCAATTCCCGGACCAGCCGCACAACTTCATTTTCAGGGATCAACTGACGGTTGACTTGAATCCGTTCGCGGAACGAGACCAGGTGGGGCGAGGTAAACAACCCGACGCGCAAACCGGCTGTCCGATAGATGCTTTCCAGCATGGCGCACGTCGAACCCTTGCCATTGGTGCCGGCGACATGGATGAAACGCAACCGGTCCTGTGGCTTGCCCGTCATCGCGGCTAGTTTGAAGGTGTTCTCCAACCCGAACTTCGCGCCGAACAAACGCAAGCCGTAAAGAAATTGGATGGCTTCGGCGTAAGTCATCTCGGTTCAAGCCGGGTGCGGGCAAAAAAGTTTGTCGAATTGGCTGACGGAAACAATTTTTGTGCGCCCCAATTTGCGTGCTTCACTAAAATCCCGGTCGCCGGTGATCAGAAAGTCCGCATCGGTTGCCAGGGCGCAGCCCAGGAATTTAGCATCCTTGATGTCACGGGGGAAAGAAGCTGGAATTTTAACCGGCCATTCCGCGATGGCGGAACGAAAGCGTTCTTCCCATTGCTTCAAAACGGATTCGGGCAGGGCAAATTTCGGGCGGTGAAGCACTTCACTATATTCCGCCAGAATTTCCCCGGAAGCCACCCATTCAAAATCCGGGCGGGTGATGATGAACAACAAAACCTTTTCAGGAAGCCGGTCGCGGAAAATGGCGGAAACGACGACGTTTGTATCAACGATCACTCTCATTTGCCGGCGCGGTGGGCGGCGATTTCGGCGGCGATGTCTTTATCGGTGATGCGCTGGGCTACAGGCAGGGCTTGCGTCTCACGCAACAGGCGCCGCCATTCGGCGGCTTCCGCCCGGGCGCTGCGCCGGCGACTGAGATATTCCACAAAGCTCAAGGCCTCCGACTGTAATTTACCGGGAAGGGTCCTGGCCTTTTCACAAATCAAATCCACCGTGCTCATGGGACAAGTCTAATTCGTTAAAAGGGAACGGTCAATGTTTTGCCGCTCATTATGCCGTTCAACTATGCAGCGCGTTTCTTCTCAACTTCGGTTTGCGGAATGATTTTCATGATTTTTCACAGCGGCTTCTGGTGCAGCCGCGCGTGGGCGGCGGCGATGAAACCCTTGAACAGCGGGTGCGGCTGGTGCGGCTTGCTCAAAAACTCCGGATGGAACTGGCTCGCCACGAAAAACGGATGGTCCTTGAGCTCGATGACCTCCACGAGCTTGCCGTCGGGCGACAGCCCGCTGAACACAAAACCCGCCTTTTCGAACTTCTCGCGGTAGGCGTTGTTGAACTCGTAACGGTGACGGTGGCGTTCATTGATGACGAAGGAACCGTAGAGTTCCGCCGCCTTCGTGCCGAGCGTCAACTGGCACGGCTGCGCGCCCAACCGCATCGTGCCGCCCTTCTTCGTCACGCGCCGCTGCTCGTCGAGCATGGCGATGACGGGGTGCGGCGTGCCAGGTTCGAATTCAGTGGAGTGTGCCTTTTCCAGCTTCAAAACGTTGCGCGCAAATTCGATGGTGGCGATTTGCATGCCCAGGCAGAGGCCGAGAAAGGGAATCTTGTTTTCGCGCGCATATTGCGCCGCCCGGATCTTGCCCTCGATGCCCCGCTCCCCGAATCCGCCGGGCACCAGGATGCCGCCGAGGCCCTTCAAAATCTTGTCCGGGCCTTCCTTTTCGATTTCCTCGGCGTCCACCTGCACGATCTCCACGCCGCAATCGTTGCCGATGCCGCCGTGGATGATCGCCTCGTACACCGATTTGTAGGCGTCCTGCAACCCGATGTATTTGCCGACCACGCCGACCCGCACGCGATGCTGCGGCGCGATGAGCTTGCGGATGATTTCCTGCCAGTGCGCCATGTTCGCGGTGGGCGTGTGCAGGTCGAGCAGGCGGCAGACCAGGTCGTCGAGCCGTTCGCGCTGGAGCATCAACGGCACCTCGTAAATCGAATGGTCCACGTCCTTTTCCTCAATCACCGCCTCGACCGGAACGTTGCAGAACAGGGAAATCTTCTGGCGCAGTTCCTTGTCGAGCGGCTTTTCGCAACGGCAGATCAGGGCGTGGGGCGTGATGCCGATTTCGCGCAGTTTGGCGACGGATTGCTGCGTGGGCTTGGTCTTCAACTCGCCGGCCGCCTTGATGAACGGCACGTAGGTGACGTGGAGGAAAATCGCGTTGTTGAAGCCCACTTCCAGGGCGAACTCGCGGATGGCCTCCAAAAACGGCAGCCCCTCGATGTCGCCGGTTGTGCCGCCGATTTCGGTGATGACGACGTCGGCCTTGGATTTTTCCGCGAGCAGGTGGATGCGGTTCTTGATTTCGTCGGTGACATGCGGAATCACCTGGACGGTCTTGCCGAGGTATTTTCCCTCGCGCTCGTTGTTGAGCACATTCTGGTAAACCTGGCCGCTCGTCAGGTTGTTGAGCCGCGTCAACTTGACGTTGGTGAACCGTTCGTAATGCCCGAGATCGAGATCGGTCTCCGCGCCGTCGTCGAGCACGTAAACCTCGCCGTGCTGGTACGGGTTCATCGTGCCCGGATCCACGTTGAGGTAGGGGTCGAACTTTTGGAGCACGACCTTGAGGCCGCGGTTTTCGAGCAGCGTGCCGAGCGAGGCTGCCGTCAGGCCCTTGCCCAATGAGCTGACCACGCCGCCGGTTACGAATATAAATTTCATTTCAAAAAGTATTTAACCACGGATGAACACGGATTTACACGGATAAAAATTAAGGTTTGAAATACACTTTGTCGTCGTCTATCGCGTATGAGCATCGGAATCCAACAGGAATACGCGATTCAAACGTTTGAGGCACGTCGGCCCTAAACGGTTTTACATCATTTGGGTCAAGTTGAGACGGTTCATCGATTGAGGGCTCGTAAGAAGTTTTCCCATTGACCTCATAAAATGCCCAACCACCGACAACGCTGACTGAAATTGTGTCTATTTGATTAGTGCTAAAACTAAATTCGTTAGTGCTTGAATCAAATATGAGGAGTTTTAACGCCACACCGGTAATAGTTTTTGAGCTACCATTTTTGATGCGCCCACGGAGATAAGTAAGTCGAACGTAATTTGTCCCATTTAAAGCGTCTGTCTCTGAAAACAATGATATGTCGGAGACGTTAAGGCTTGCAATAACCTGTGATTTTTCTGCTTTTGTTTCATTGATGTCAGCATCGGCCAGTTGTTTTGGCCCATCGGACCTATTGCCCGCTGTCGGTATAAAAATACTGGTATTGTTGGCAGCATCATTGGCTCTAACATTTTTGTTGATTGTCTTTCCACCTGAAATCGCGGCCAAAATCGCTGCTCCAAAGATGACTTGGATAAATAACACCAAAATAAGTAATACAAAGCACGCCTTGCCGTAAGGAAAAGGCTCGCCTTGTTTGCGTCTAGCGCGCCAAACTTCCCACCCATAAGAAACAAATCCAACAATAATGCCGGGTATAATGCTGCCGAGAAGGCTGGCAACTGGATGAACCTGATAATCCAAACTATTACGTTGGACGGTGGTGTAAATGCAAACACCACCGGCTACCATCGCAATGAGAATGCTTTTTATAATCCGATATATGTTTTGGCTCATCGTTTCTTAAAACTGGTGAAACTATTTGCTTCGAAACGGTAGCTTGCTGGAAGGGTTCATTTCGGATTCGATGGCGAAACGAGCTTCTTGAAACCGTCCTTTATCTCCATCAAAGCCAAAGACAATTTGTCCCTCGGCGTTCGTCGAACAAATGACTCTAACGCCTATAATTTTATGTTTCTTCAAAGACTTGCGGGCTTCTCTGAGAAAAACGGCAACCGCTGGACGCACTGGTTTGCCAATATTCGACTTTTTCATAAAAGTAAATTTGCCATTTCGATTGTTGCCTGCGTGAATCCGTGTTCATCCGTGTCCATCCGTGGTTAAAAGCTTTTCCACCCGTTTCACGTCGCCCGGCACATCCACGCCCACGCTGTCGTAATCCACTTTCACCACCGCGATGGGGATGCCGTTTTCCAGCGCGCGCAACTGTTCCAGCTTCTCCGCGTTTTCCAGCGGTGACACCGGAAATTTCACCAGCCGCAGCAGGGTCTCGCGCCGGTAGCCGTAGATGCCGAGATGCTTAAAAAAACCAAACGCCGCCAACTGTTCGTTGCCCGAACCACTGGCGGCCTCGCGCAGATACGGAATCGTGCGCCGTGAAAAATATAACGCGCGACCGGTGGCGCTGACAACGACTTTTACCACGTTGGGATTGTCGAGTTCACCGGCGTCCTTGATGCGCGTGGCGGCGGTGGACATTTCGTCCCGCGCCAGCGCCCCGGCGACCGCGTCAATCACCTTCGGGTCAATCAACGGCTCGTCGCACTGGATGTTGACCACCGCGTCGCACTGGCAGCGCGCAGCCACCTCCGCGATCCGGTCCGATCCGCTCGGATGCTCCGGGCGCGTCATCTCCACCCGGCAGAAATTTTGCGCCACCTCCCAGATACGGGTGTCGTCCGTGGCGACGATGATTTCGCTCAATGACCCGGCTTTCTGGCATTGCTCGACCACGTGCTGGATGAGCGGCTTGCCGGCGATGAGGGCGAGAGGTTTGCCCGGGAACCGTGACGAGGCATAGCGCGCGGGAATGATGCCGACAATCTTCACGGGCCGGGATTAAGCCACAAATCGGGCGCGAATGAAATAAGAATCAGAATCCCTGACTTTGGCCCGCAGCCCCTCGGATTTACCCCCTTCCAAGGCTTGCGAAAAAAAACCACCGGCAATCCGCCGGCCGTTTAACGCATTTCTTTCCGGAAGTGCAGCGTGGCAAACGCCAATGCCACGACAACCGCCACGGCAAAAATGATCGCGTTCACGTGCCATGGAAGCCGGGCCGACCGTGACGCAATGAAATGATGCCGGCATTTTCACGGTAATGTTCGAATTTCAAAATTCGGGTAGGGCGGGCAGTCCTCTGCCCGCCGCAATACGGTGAACGGCGCGCAAGGAGTGACGCGCCCTACCGAAATCAGGACACTACCTTTTCACTGGCACTGAATTTACTGTGATTCAAAGTTGAGCTTGAGCACGGACGTGTTTTTCGCCTCGTCCTGGGCGCGCAAAAGCAGGCTGTGCGAACCCTTGCTCAAGCCGGTCAACTCGACGGTGAACGTTTCGTTGGTTGAATCGAAAATCAAATCATCCGGGCGCAAGGCGACTTCGTCCCTGCCGTCCAGCGAATAGGCGGCGGATTTGATGACGCTGGCGCCGTCCACCGCGTTCACGACGATGCTGGCATGGTCTTTGTCCACCGATTGCTTTTTGACGGTCAGCACCGGCGGCGTGTTGTCAATCAGGAAAACCTCGCTTGTTTCCTCGGCGGTCCGGGCGGTTTCGGGCGTGTTAGAAGGCGCATCCGAAGCGGTCACCTTGATGAAATAGAAGCCCTCGTGGAAACCGGTGGTGTCGAAGGAAAAGAAGGTGTCCTCGGTTTTATCCACGAGCGTGGTCCATTGCTTTTCGCTTTCGGCCCGGATTGCGACGGAATAGGTCAATTTGTCCTGGTTGGGGTCGTTTGCTTCCCAGACCACCGTGCAGAGACCGGGGCTTTTGGTGACTTTCAACGGCGGACGCATCATCGCCGCCATGGCGGGATTGGCCGCCGACGCGTTGGGCGGGCTGCCTCCACTGCCGCTGTCCAGCAGTTGATTCAGATTGACCGGAGGCGCTTCCATCTGCGGCATGGGCATTTTGGCGACGCCAAAACCTTCGGTGATGACTTTGAGGCGCGAAATGACCGGCGGGGCGTTCTGGCTCTGGTAGTAAAATTGCATGCGCCGCAACTCCAACGCGGCGCCCGCCGCTCCCGCGTCGCGTTTGAACTGGACGCGATACTGCAAGTACCGCGTCGGCGGGCTCGCGACGGCGATTTCAGCGTCCAACGGCTTCGGGTCCGACCAGTCGCTCCAGGTTTTTTCCGGCTTCTCTGTGTTGCCGGAACGGGTGGAAAATTCCAGCTTCGTGCCGGCGGGAACATCACCGTCGGGATGCAGTTTGCCCCAGAAGCTTTTTTGTTTCGCGTCAAACGCCTTGGACGTGTAAGTGCCGCTTTCGGCCAGCGAAAAATCGAGCCGGTACAGTTTTGCCGGATGGCTTGTCGCGGCGAAGTATTCCCTGGCTTCGCCGGTGTCCGGCAACAACGCGGCCACCTGCGCGCCGTCGCTGGTCGTCTGCAAAAGCTGCCAGCGGTTCGGGCTGGAGATGGAATAAATGCGGCCTTGGTCGCCCGTGCCCGCCAGCAGGCTGCCGTCCCGCAACAATATCATGGAGTAAATCGCTTCGCCCGGCGCGCTCCAATAACGTTCGTAAAAACCGTTGGTGTCGAGGCGATAAATCGCGCCCAGCGACGGCTCGCCCGCGCCCGATCCGCCGGTTGACGATGCGGCGGACGATTTTGCGCCGGTGGAAGCCGATAACGCATCTTCCTTGTCGGCCGCGGCCGCAGGCGATTGGCCCCTGGCCGCCGAACCGGCCTTGGCCGCATCATCACCCGAATTGCCGCCGCCCTCCCTCGATGAGATCGAAATGGTGATGGAACCGGCGCCGGCTGGCGGACCTGACTTCGGCCCCGCTACGAACGTGGAGGCGTAAATCACCCCATTGGACGCGACGGCGATTTGTTTGATTTCGGTGTCGCCGGAATTGAACAGTACGAAGCCGTGATTGGTCCCGTTAATCCGGTAGAGATAACCATGCGGACTGGTGCCGGCCAGCAGGTTGCCGTCCTTGTCCAGCGCCAGCGCCGTGATGTTGGCTTCCTTGGTTTCAAACCAGGGTTCCGCCCTGGCCGGCAAGGAATCGGTCGGGGCAACGCGCATAATCTTTCCGTGGTCGCCGGTGGCCAGGTACAGCGAGCCATCCCGGCCAAAGGTCATGGCCCAGATGTAGGTCTCGCCCGGACTGCAAAACAGCTCGGCGCGGCCGCCGGCATCAAGCCGGTACACCCGGCCGTTCGGCGAAGTCGCCGCGTAAAGCCGTCCCTTGCCGTCCAGCGCCAGCGCGTGAACCATCACCTCGTTGGGCTCGAAAAACGTGGAAAGTTCGCCTTTCGGCGTGAGCTTGTAAACCTTGCCCTGATTGCCGGTGCCGAAGAACACGTTGCCTTTCTCGTCCTGGACGGCAGCCCAGATGATCGGGTCGGTGACGCTGGCGAGGTTCGTCATGGCCGGCGCGAGTTCCAGGTGGCCGTCGCTGGTGAGCGAGACATTCTCGAATTCGCCCGGGCTGAACTCGGCGTAGGTGTCGTGGTCCACCTTCTCGGTGACCACGGCGCGCGTGGCCGGAACAAAACCCAGCGCGAGCACCGCCGCGCCGATGAACAGGTTGATTCGTTTCATTTGATCCTCACGGGTAATGTGATTTGTCCGCTGAACGTTCCTTCGGTAGGAAAGTTCGTTTCCCAAAGCGTGATGTAATGGAGCGTCGCCTTCTGGAGGCTGGCGTTGGGCGATTCAAACTGCGCGACGACCGAAGGCGGCAGGTCGGGAAGATTTTTGCCCTCCACGGCCACGCCGGGGGCGGTTGCCAGCAGTTTCACGCAGATGTTCCGATGCGAACGGGTCAGGCGCAGGCGATCCAGCACCTGGTCGAGCGTCTGCGGCGGCATCGGCGGCGGCTCGTCCATCCGGCGCGCCGCGTCCGCGTCGCCGACAAAGAGCTGAACCTCCGGCGCGCGCAAGTCCGCCGGAACCGGAACGGAAACCGGAAGGGACGACGGCTCGCCGCGATAATTGCGCACGCCGATGACCGCGTGCAGGGTCGAACCCGGCCTGACCTCGTTGCGGTCCATGTCCAGCGAATCCAGCCGGGCCGATTTCCAGCCGTTCACCAGCCGGACATTAAACAACAGCGATTTCACGTTCGGAAATTCGCAGGGATTGCCCAGCAGCGAGTCGTACATTTCGAGTTCACGAATGGCGAGCAAGTAACCCGCGTCCTCACCGCTGGCGGCGTCCGTGAGTTTGACCGGTTCATGGCCGGGGATTGCCAGCGCCGTGTCCAGGTAAATGGTTTGTTGTTCCTCCGCTTCCATCGTGTCGTCAAGCGATTCCAGCAGCGCCGAGGCGGAAATCGCGGGTGACAGCATCTGGTTCTGAAAAATTTCGCCCTGGAAAAGGCGCGTCTTGCCGCCCGGCGCGTCCAGGTGAACCTCGAAATGCGTCGTGTTGGGTTTGCGGCCGATCTCGCCGGCGATGGCCGTCAGCCGGTCCTGGTAAATCGTCCCGATGATCGGCCCGGTATTCGACAATTTGAACGACCGCGAAACGGATTGCACCACCGTGAGAATTTCCGCCGAAGCCATCGGCATCTCCGTGGGCCCGCTTTGCAGGAAGGGATGGCCGAAGGCAAGGATCCGGTTGCCGTGCCGCCAGGTGACCGTGCCGGTGCCGGCGAAATGAAAATCACCGCTCATCAGCACGCCGGCCAGCGGCGTGCCCGGCTTGAGATCGTTGTCAATGTCATGGGCGCGGCCGGACGGCGCCTGCATCACATCGAGACCCAGCGCGGACAGGCGCGAGGAAAATCTCTGGAGCACCCGTTCGGAAATGCCGGAAACGAACAGCGGCGTCGGCAGCGGCTTCATCGCGGATTGCAGCACGGCCGGCGGGGGCAGGTCCGGCATATCGCTCGCCGGCGCCACCAGCCATTGCGGGTCCGCGCCGGTCCCGGTTTGCGCCAGGCCGTTCATTCCCGCGCCCGCAACGCGGGACGCCTGGGGCGGATAATTCGTTTCCACATCGAGCATGGATTCGATGGGCGTGACGCCGATCAAGGCCTGGTCCTTCGGCCAGGTCCAGCCGTAGGCATAGGCGCCGATGAGCTTGCCTTTGATGAAAACCGGGCTGCCGCTCATGCCCGCCACCGGGCCGGTGAGCTTGTTGACGGCATCGAGCGCCTTGCAGATGATGACCGGCCGCTGCGGGCCGATGAAATTTTCCGCGATGCCCACCACTTGCATCGGGAAGCTGTCAATCCGGCTGCCGGAGACGACCGTGTGCCATTCGCCCGTCATGCCCGGCCTGATTTCCGACAGCGGCATGATGGCGATGTCGTCCTCCGCGCGGGCCGGGGCCGTAAACAGCACGACAAAAACGGCGGCGGCGGCAAAGAGGCTGGAAATGAGCGCTATATTTTTCATCACGGCCTTCCCGTTCGGTTCACGTCAATTCCGCAACACGTTGAAAAGCGCCCGGATGCTGATTTCATCCGCGCCGGGACGCAAGGAGAAAAAGAAGCGGCAAATTTCATGCGCGAACATGATGCCGGCCGGATGATGCAATAATCAGGTTCCAATCACATTCTTTGACCGGGCTGCCAGCCATTCATCACGCAGCCGGAATCCTCTGCCCAAGCCTCCGGCTGCGGTGACGGCAAAAGTTTGTCAGCGAGAGGAAGTTGAAGGGGCACTCGGATGCGAAACGCCGGCATCCCCCGGCCCGCGTTCTCCCGACAGCCACGCCAGCACCGGCGGGACCAGGTCGGCAAAAAAATACGTCACTGATTCGTGGGTGGCATCGGGCACCACAATCAGTTCGCTTCCGGGCGCCGCCAACGCCTGCAATTGTTCCACATCGCTTACCGGCGTGATTTTGTCCTCCGCCCCGGCCACCAGCAGCGCGGGCACCCGGCTCCGGGCCAGTTCGGTTGTGGTGTCGAGTTCACCGGCGGGGACTTTCAAAACCGAGGGCAGTTTTTTCAAGCCGGCCCGGATCAAACCCTGCGGCATCCAGCCGGCGTATTCATGGCCGAGGTTCAGGACGGCATTCGACAATCCCGCGTAGGGTGTGATGGCCACCACGGTGCGAACCCGCGGCTCTACCGTCTTCCATCGCAACGCCAGCGCGGCGCCGTAGGATTCGCCGAATGCCGTCACCGGTTCCTGCAACCGGCTGCCGCGCGTCAGTTCGTCCAGGAGCTGGCTCAGGTCGCGCGCCTCCTGCACGCCGAAATAAATCCGCTTGCCCGTGGATTTGCCGTGTCCGCGCAGGTCCACCAGCACACACCGCCAGCCTTCCTGCGCCAGCCGCAACGCCCAGGGCGCCATCGAAAACTGGGCCAGCCCGTAGCCGTGCAGCAACACCACCGTGCCGCGCGGCGCCGAAGTCCAGACGTTCGACCGGCCGGGCAGGTCGGCATGGAAGGTGAACTCGAATTGTTTCCGGCCGTGCTCCAGCCAGTTGGTGGAGGAAATTTCCAGGTGATAATCCGCCGGCTCAACGATGCGATAGCACAGCCGCGCCGGTGGCGGGCCAACATCTAAAAATTGTTTGGGGAAGTTGGTGAGAAATTTCGGGCTGAACGCCACCGCCACGGGCGCCTTGGGCGCGAACCAATCGGGATACGTGTTCGGCGCCTGGGCCATCCTGCGGGCCATGAACGAGCCGCAGCCCGTCGTGCTCAAAACCAGCAGCACGGGCAGGAGCAACCAGCACAACCTTTGCCGAATCACCCTCCTTGCTTAACCTGTTTCCGCCCGTTTGCCAAAAAAATCTTCTCCCCGAAACCGGAAGCCTGTCATTGAAAAACACCTCAAGCGGGCTTAGACTGAACGCCAACGCTGAACCAAAGGTATTTGTATGCCATTGTTAAAACTTGAAACCACGGTCGCGCTTGCCGACGACAAGAAAAAGGCGTTGCTCGGATCGCTCTCCAAAATCGTGGCCGGCACCATCGGCAAACCGGAACAATACGTCATGGTCGTCGTCAGTCCCGCCGCCATCCTCATGTCCGGCAAACCCGGCGACGCCGCCTTCGTGGACATCCGCAGCATCGGCGGCCTGAGCGACGAGGTGAACGGGCAGCTCTCCCAAAAGATCGGCGATTTGCTGAAGGAATCACTCGGCGTGTCACCGGACCGGGTTTACCTCAACTTCACCGACGTCCCCGCCAGCCACTGGGGCTGGAACGGCGACACCTTCGGATAGTCCGGCCAGCCTCAGGCAACCACGGCTGCCGTTTCGATGGAGGAAGTCTCGTGTTCGGCGATTTTCACGCGCATCTTTTTCAAGGCTTCCTCCTGGATCTGGCGGATGCGTTCGCGCGTGACGCCCAGCGCTTCCCCGATCTCCTCCAGCGTTTTGGGCCGGCCGTCATCCAGCCCGAACCGCATGGCCAGAATCGTGTTCTCCCGGGGCGTGAGCGTGGCAAGGACTTCCTGCACCAGTTGCGTGTCGTTTTCCCGGACGAGCCGGTCGAAGGGCGCCGCGGCGTTCGGGTCCGCCACCACTTCGGAAATCCGTTGCGGCTCATCCGCCCCGATCGGGGCATCGAGGGAAACCGGCGCCCTGGCCGCGTCGCGATACTGCTGGATGCGGCGCGGATTGAGGCCCAAATGGTCCGCCACCTCCTGGTCCGTCGGTTCCCGGTCGAAGGCTTCGCGCAGCTTCACCTCCGCCTTGCGGATGTGGGCCACTTTGTCCACCACATGGACGGGCAACCGGATGGTTTTGGACTGGTTCGCCAGCGCCCGCATGATGGACTGCTTGATCCACCACGAAGCATAGGTGGAAAGCTTCGCGCCTTTCCGGAGGTTGAAACGTTCAACTCCCTTCATCAGGCCAATGTTGCCCTCGTTGATCAAATCGAGCAGCGGCAGTCCCAGGCCTTCGTAGTCGCGGGCAATCTTGACCACCAGCCGCAAATTGGCCGTGATCATCTGCTCCCGCGCCTCCCGGTCACCCCGCTTGATCCGCCGGGCCAGGATGATTTCCTCCTTGGGCGTGATCAATTTTACCCGCCCGATTTCGCGGAGGTACAGTTGCAAGGTGTCGCCGCGCGTTGATTCCAACGGAACCGGCTCGGCGGGTTCGACGTTTTTGGATGCCGGCTTCACCGGCAAATCCGGAGCGGCGATTTCAGGAGCCCGTTCCAGGGCGCGCAACCGCCGGGGTACCCGGGACTTGATCCGGGGAATGCGGACGGATTTGACCCTCGCGTTTCGCGCCGGCCGGGCCGGTTTCAATATGATTTTCATTTTCGGATTCGGGTTAAGCGCCCGGCTCAGACAGCCAGTCGGGAATTGGACCGGTTGCGATTCAGTGATTGCTGCCGGGCCTGCCAGGCAGCCACCGCCTGGACCTTCTCCCGGGCCAGCGTCGGGAAAATGAGCTGGGGATAATCCGTCTGCCAGGCCAGCGCCTCGGCCTCGCCCAGGGCAAGGCGAAACAATTTTTCATGCACCTGAAAGGTGTCCCGGAATTCAGCCAGCAAACGGCCTTTGGCCTGCTCGATCCTGGACGCCAGCTTCTGGCAGGAAGCGAGGCAGGCAGTCGCAACCTGTCTGACAGCGTTCACTTTTACTTCTTGATGGCACTTCATATTTTCCCCTTCTTAATAGTTGTCCATTTAGTCAAATAAATGCTCAAAAAAAATTAAGCCGCCAGGGCTTCGCGTTCCTTTACCCCCAGTATCGTATAAATCCCGCGGATCGTATCGCGCAGCACTTCCACGTCGTTCTGAATCCGCGCCTGGGTCAGCAGGCCTTCGTAATAGGCCAGAATCATTCGCGCCTTGGCACCCGCATCGGGCGCCTGAACCAATCCGGCAGCATGAGCGTCGCGGATGGCCGATTCCATATACCGGCGTTTGTCGTCCAGAATTTCCTGGATTTTCTTCTGCAACCGGTCTTCCTGCGTGCAAACTTCCGACCCCAGCGCAAATAGCGGACATCCCAGCACGCGCCCGTATTTGGCTTTGATTTCCTTCTGAAATCGATAGCTGAACTGGCAATATTTCCGCAGGCGTTCCAGTGGCGGCACGGTCGGGGAAAAGATGGAATCAAGTTCAACGCGCCGGGCCTGCCAGTTGGTTTTAAGGGCTTCCGCCGCCAGATCGCATTTGGAATCAAAAAAGTAGTAAAAACTGCCCTTCTTGACGCCGGCCTTCTCACAGATTTGATCTATGGTCGTGCTGCCATAGGAACCGGTCCAAATCAGTTCCGACACGGCACCCATCAATTTCGTTTTGGCATCGCTGACCCGGCCCATAATCGTTTATTTGTTCAGGTTCAATCCAGCCCGGCGCTGAATCACAATCCCAAACTACCGCAGTGTACTAAATAGTCAACTATTATTTTGATCAGGCGTTTCGGCGAAAATGACAGGAAAGTTGGCAGTTCCGGGGAAAAACAAAATGCGCGGCAAACGCTCAAATGAGATGGGCGTTTCCGCAAGCGGAATCCTGCTCCAAGGAGCAATCCACGCCCCGGCACAAGATCTCGAAGCCGGTATTTGGATGCGAGCTGTTCGTCGCGCAAGTCAATTTATAACTCACCGCACTAAAAATTCCAGCGCGAGTTATTCACAAATCCGATGGTGGATTACTCCGTTCGTAATATCCGAAGAAGCCGATGCCAAGTCGGTTTCCCTTCCACCTTCGCGAACAACAGAACGGCCCATAGGCCGACATCAACAATCAGGTGAGCTACGACGACAGACCAGATGCCATAGGGAAGAATGAACAGCGCCACGAAGAAATAGGCCATGCCCTTCGGTATGCAATATCGCCATGGAAAGCCGGGGTAGTGGGCCACCGCAAAAAGGAAAGCTGCAACGGCAGCCGAAGCCGGTGTGATGCCAACGTAAAGCAGTGGCAAAAGAAAGCAACCATCCTCTGCTGGAATGAATAGGATTCTCCAAGGTTTTTTCCTCAACATAGAAAAAAGCCGCTCATTAATTGAGTCTGCCTCCTTTTCATCCAATACTTTCACCCCCAATCTTTCCATTAATGCCATGGCCGCAATGAAGACCACACCACTGGCGGCAAGAATTCCGAGGAAAGCTGCTATGGCAAAACCATTGACTGAAATTGGAAAACGGACACCATGCAAAATCAGCAGCGCGCATGACCGGTGAGATTTCATTAACAGACTGTCAGCAAGGAAAGCAATATTCTTCACGACGCAATCCATTCTGGGAATCTGGAGTCCAATCCCCGGCGCATTTTAGGTCTTTCACGATTCCGGTTGAAAAAAATCCCTCAACAACATTGCATTGGGCGGAACGGAAATTACACTCCGCGCGCGTGTTGAATCTGAATTCACTCAATCCCCAGCAGCGGCAGGCCGTCGAAACCTTGAACGGCCCGGTCCTGATTCTGGCCGGGGCCGGCACCGGCAAGACCCGCGTCATCACATTTCGCATCGCCCACCTCATCGCCGGGGGTGTCGCGCCGGCCAACATCCTCGCCGTCACCTTCACCAACAAGGCCGCCCGCGAAATGCAGGAACGCGTCCATAAGCTCATCCCCAGACCCAAGACGCCAGACCCCAAAACCTCGGACACCCGTCCGACCATCTGCACCTTCCATTCGCTTTGCGTCCGGATTTTGCGGCAGCACATTGAACGGCTGGGCTACAAACGGAACTTTGTCATCTACAACGAGTCGGAACAGTTCGGCGCCGTCAAAAAAATCCTCGCCCAGATTTCCGCCAAAGGAGAAAAAGCCGACCCGGCGGCGGTCCTGGCCCTGTTGAGCCGGTTTAAAAATGGCGGCGAACGCGCCGCCGTCTTTGCCGATGAAAGCGTCCGCGCGCTGGCCCAGCACATCCGGTCGCGCTACGAAACCGCTCTCCACGCCTGCAACGCCGTGGACTTCGATGATCTCATCCTGCTCACGCTGCGGCTGTTCCAGGAGCATCCGGACGTGCTCGAAGCCTGCCGGGCGAAATATCGTTACGTCATGGCGGATGAATATCAGGACACCAACGCCACGCAGTTTCAACTCATCCACGCCCTCACCACGAAACACCGGAATTTCTGCGTGGTGGGCGACGACGACCAGAGCATTTACGGCTGGCGCGGCGCCGAGATCGGCAACCTGCTCGACCTCGAAAAACATTTCCCGGAGGTAAAAATCATCAAGCTCGAACAGAATTACCGCTCGACCAACACGATCCTCGACGCCGCCAACGCCATCATCAAACACAACGCCCGCCGCCGCCCCAAACAGCTCTGGTCGGGCAAGGGCCGGGGCGACAAGATTCTTTTGCGCGCCTACATGAATGACGACGATGAAGCCCGCAATCTGGTCGAACAGATTGAATTCGCGCGCCGCGCACGCGGTGTCCCCTGGTTGCACCACGCCGTTTTGTTCCGGACGAATGTGCAGTCGCGTCCGCTCGAAACCGCGTTCCGCACGGCCGGCGTCCGTTATCATCTCATCGGCGGCCAGAGCTTTTTCGACCGGGCGGAAATCCGCGATTTTCTCGCCTACCTGAAGGTCTTCATCAATCCGCACGACGACATCAGCCTGTTGCGCATTGCCAACGTGCCGGCGCGGGGGCTCAGCGACGTGACCATGGAACGCCTGCTCGCCGCGAGCCACGAACGGAAGGGTTCCGTGTTCGCCGCCATGAAAAATCCGGCGGTGCAGACAACCTTTCAAGCCAAGGCGCGCCAAAGCATCGAGGCGTTTGTTGAATTCGTGGAGCGGACGCGGGCACAATTGGGCGGTAGGGCGGGCAGTCCCCTGCCCGCCGCAGACGGCGCGCACGGAGTGACGCGCCCTGCCTTCAACCTCCAAACCTGGGCCGAACATTTTCTGGATGAGACCGGCTATTTCGCCGAACTCAGGAGGTTGGAAAAAAATGCCGAGAATGCCGAAGATCGCATCCGCAACCTTAAGGAACTAACGGCGACGATGGATACCCTCACCCGACCTTCGGCCACCCTTTCCCATCCGATGGGCGAGGGACTTGCCGGCCGGTTGCAATCCTTTTTGGAGGACATCACCCTCGACAGCGAACAGGACGAGGAAAAGGAAGCCGGCGATGCCGTGACGCTCATCACCATGCACAGTTGCAAGGGGCTGGAATTTCCACGCGTTTATATTGTGGGTTTGGAGGAAGGCCTGCTGCCACACTCGCGGTCGGCGGCGGAAGGCACGCTCGACGAGGAACGCCGGCTGTTTTACGTGGCCGTGACGCGCGCGATGCAATCGCTCACCCTCAGCCACTGCGCGGGCCGGATGAAGTACGGCCAGTTGATGCCCTGCCAGCCTTCACGCTTTCTCAAGGAACTGCCGCCGGAACTGGTGGAGGACGATGCCGACCGGGACAAAAAGCCGGTGGCACCGGACACCGGCAAAAAAATGTTCGACGTCCTCCGCAGCGCCATCAATTAAAATTTTAGTCTTCCAGGCAGGATCAAGACTTCCGCCGCGGAATGGCGACACGTCCGCTTTCATCTCCCCCGCGCCGCTTCAATTCCAGACCAGCTTGAAGCGAACGAAACGGGCGCCGGGCGCTTGCTCGACGGAGACGATGTCGCAGGCGGTGTCCTGTCGCAGATAGCTGGTGCCGGATTCGGAAATGAAACCCGGGCCGCTGGGGGCATTCGTCCCGGTCGCCGTGAAGACGTTGGTCCAGGAAACGAGATCCGACGAACCTTGAAGGATATACGTCAGATTGCTTGTACCCAGTTGTCGGGGAAACTGCACGGTGAGATACGTGCCCGGCTGACCATTCACAGTTTGCGTTTGCAAATGGAATTGCGGCAGCGCCGATTTATCGGCTACTTCCGGCGACAGGTTGAAGGCGTATTCCATGAGATTGCACACGCCGTCGTTGTCCGGATCCGCCAGAAAGTTTGTCGCCGCACCGGTCAATCCGTGGCCGGCCGCCCAGCTCTGATAGGTCAACGGCTCGATGAAGCGGGACAGGAGGTACACGTAGGCGGCCTGATAATAGATTCCCGGTTCGGTAATTTGCCAGGAATCTTCCGGCCAGGCGGTGTTCCAATCCTTGTACGACTTCTGAATCGGCTGGTCCAGGGGCGGTGCCAGCCGCGGACCGGTGTACGCCGAATCCTGAACGAACTGCGGGTTGGCTCCGCCGGGGACGTAGCCGGGAGCCGGTCCGTTGGGAGAGGTCAATGCATCGTCGTAGATGGTGCCGTCGCCAAACCAGCTGTGATAGATTTCATTGGCGCAGTTCGTCGCCCCATGCCCGTACATATTCGACAGATAAACCATCGTGAGCGGGTTGACGCCGTGCATGTAGTGCATATAGCCAGCCGCGGCAGCGCGATAGCCCGCCGCCTGGGCGGTGTCCAGTCCGTAGGTGTTCTCCTCATCGTACAACATCCCCGCATGGCCCTTTTCCTGATTGCTGCCCCAGGTATAGTCGCCATCCGGAAGATAAGCCTGATACGCGTCTTTGCCGGAGGTCCATGCCCCCATATAATCGCTGCTGCTCATGGTGGATTGTTTGAAGCTGCGGATGGTTGACACGACTGCGGGAGTGACGCCGGGCAGCGTGGTATAATACATCAGCGCATCCTGCACGGGTGTTTCGTAGAAACTCCACCAATACCAGGCGATTCCATGCACGTTGGCGTAGTTGGATTCCACGAAGGTGCGGTAGGCAGCCTGCCCCGTCAGATCGTAAAGATAGACGGCGGCGCGGATCTGCAAGCTGTCGCGATCGTAAGTGTACGGATAGCTGGTGCCCACTTCCGGGTCGGCGCTGGAGAAACCGGTGTTGGTGAACATCACCGACGGATTGGCCACGGCCCAGTTGTAGGCGGCGACGGCGGCGTTGCTCAGCGTATTCGCATAGGCCGTCATGCCGACGGACTGGTAGGCGCGCACTGCCTGGGCGAAGTTTCCCGCCGCGCTCAGGGTGGAGCTGGTGCTCTCCGCACCGTAAAAGGTTTGCGACGTTTCGGCGCTGGGCGGTGAAGCTCCCTGGAATTGATTGACCCCCACCTTGCTCAACACCGATCCGTTGGCATTTTGCATCCGCAGCAACCAGTCTAGTTCCCACTTCACCTCGTTGAGCAAATCTGGAATGCCGTTCCCGGACTCAGGAATGTTCCAGTTATCCGGCCAGGCTAGCGGGTTCTGCCGGTAGGCAAACAGCAGGTCGGAGATCGGGCTGACCGTGAAATTCACATATTTGTTGTAATCCCCAGCGTCAAACCAGCCGCCCCGGAGATCCTTTTCAGTGGCCAGAGTCGGGTTGTTGATCAGCCGGCAATGCGTATCCTGCAACGGGCCCATGAAGTTCGTCCCGTTGTCCGTCCAGCGCGCTTCAGCATAAGGCGGCGGTTTCGCCGCTCCCCGGCGCTGGTAATAATACATGCGCCCGGCCTGCTTCAAAACATCTTCATACACATCATGGTCGATCCGGAACCGATCCGACCGGGCGTCATTGGCGGGATCATAAATGTAATACTCGCCCCAGCGCGTCACCGAGGAAAAATCAAACCACCAGACCTTGTCACCCGATTGTGCATGGGTCAGGCCATTGCTCCAGGCGACGGGTGTTCCCGAGAACACAACCGTGTTGCTGCCCCAGGTTCGGACCTCGAGCGTCGCACCGGGCGTGTAACTCGCGGCGGAATTAAACCCGGTCTGCGGATCCGAAATCACGGCCACCTTGGGCAGGTCGGGCAAATAACCGAACTGATCGACAGCAATGCGGAGCGTGAACGTGCCGGGCGGAGCAGCGACCGCACAGTGAAAACCGATGAGCAGGCCCAGTAACGACAAAACCGCGCGGCCATTGAGAGGAAACTGATTTTTTGACACCAGCCCGCAAAAGGATAATTTATGGAGCTTAAACATTTCAGTCATTATATTCGAATATGTAACGGTCGTCAAACCCCAATGCTCGTTAAACCGCTTGTAACGAAGGATTTCCCGACAGCAATCGTCACAGCCCTGAGCTCCGTTGCCAGCGCGCCTTGGTCAGACAACCATCGTCACCCGATATTGATTTTGCGCACCGGCGAGATTCAATTTTAGAACTTCCCCCTGCTTTTTGCCCAGGAGTTGTTCGCCCAACGGCGATTGCGGTGTAATCACCAAGACCTCCCGCTTGTCATGCGCCACCTCCGTGCCGCCGGCCCGGGGGCCAATGAAGTAAGCCATCTTTTCCCCGTCAAATTCCAGTTCCACGAAAGCACCGACATCGATGGGTTCATCAGCCCCGAATTTGCGTGTGTTCAGCTTCTCGAACGCGGCGATGGCGGCCTGCGTTTCCGCCGCCTGCCGGGACTGTCCCCGGGCCAGATAGGAAGCTTCGAGTCCGCGGGTGTCGTATTTGTTTTCCGCCCTGCTCTGCTCGTCGGTGGCTTCAGCGCGCGCGGCCTGGGCCGCCCGGAAATAAACCCTCAGTTCCTCCGTCAGCCGGTCCACGATCTTCCTGATGAGCGCGCGTTTGTTCATGCCAATGTCCCGCCAGGGGAGCAAATGCAAGGGAACAATAAAGTTGGTGACCGGGAATTCAATGTTTCTTCGAAAAAATCGACGCGGATTGTTTTCACGCCAAACAACAAGGTTGCCAGCTGCACCAGCTTCGCCGCCGGCGCGTCCACATCTCCACACTGCGACGCATCACGCCGCGCCGAGCAACGCGTGAGCCTTGGGCATCCATTCGCTGATCGGAATTTTCTGGGGACAATGACCTTCGCAGTCGTGGCAGGCAACACAAACATCGGCCCGCGCTGCTTCCGGGATGAAAATCTGATATTTGAAGCGCGCGCCGGGAATGTCTTCATGGAGAAATGCGTCGTTGTAATTTTCAAAAATGGCCGGGATGTTCACCCCGTTCGGGCAGGGCATGCAGTAGTTGCACTTGGTGCAGGGAATGGCGGCCCGCTCCCGGTACTTTTGCTTCAAGTCCGCAATCACTTTCCGGTCCGCCGCCTGAAACGAATGGCTGCGGGCGTGAGCCGCCGACTCCACGTTGGCGTTCACCTGGTCCAGGTTGCTCATGCCGCTCAACACCACCGAGACTTCGGGCTGGTCCCAAAGCCATTGCAATGCCCAGTCCACCGGCGTGCGCTTCACCTGCGAGCTCTCGATCGCCTGACGAACGGGTGCCGGCGGATTGGCCAGCCGGCCGCCGAGCAGCGGTTCCATGATGACGACCGCGAGGCCCCGGTCGGCGGCCAGCTGCAATCCCCGGGTGCCCGCCTGATTCTCCGTGTCCATGTAGTTGTATTGAATCTGGCAGAACGTCCAGCGGTCGTAACCGGTGACGACCTTTTCGAAGCTCTCATAATCGTCGTGGAACGAAAAACCCAGGTGATGGATGCGTCCATCGCGGATCGCCGCTTCGGACTTTTCCAGGAGCTTGAATTTCGGCACGACTTCGTTCCAGCGATGTTTGTCCATGCCGTGGAGCAGATAGAAATCAATATGATCGGTCTGAAGCTTGCGCAGTTGCTCGTTCAATATCCGGTCAAAATCGCCCTCCTGCTGGATCAACCACAGCGGGGATTTGGTGGCGATTTTCACCCGGTCCCGGTAACCGCGCAGCGCCTTGCCAAGGACGGTCTCGCTGCTGCCTTCGTGATAAATGTAGGCCGTGTCGAAATAGTTCACGCCCTGGTCCATGGCCTGGCGGATCAGGCGCACCGCTTCCGCTTCGTTGATGTTCGGTCCCCTGGCGTTTCCATCCGCAGTCGGCAGGCGCATGCAGCCAAAGCCCAAAACCGAAGCGTTCCAATCCAGCCTGCCGAATTTTCGAAATTGCATGATCATCATTTCATTGGTGAACGTTTGTGAAAATTCATTCGCGAACCGGCATGGCCGGGCGGCTCGCGGCATTTTCATGGATCGCTTTGCCCAGCCAGGCGATGGTCTGGCCCAGGTCATTCATGTTGCGCGATGCCTCGTCGTCCCCGGCCACTTCGCCCTTGTCCAGGCCAAATCCGAGGTTCCAATACGTGGATCCCGGCACGATGGCGCCGGACATGAGAAACATGTGGTTCATCGTATCAAAGGCATGCGTGCCGCCGCCGCGCCGGACCGCCACCACGGCCGCGCCGATTTTTCCGCGGAACAATCCGCCGTTGGCCAGCGCCACCAGCCCCGCGCGATCCAGCAGCGCCTTCATTTCGGCGCTCACGTCGGTAAAGTACGTCGGCGAACCCAGGATGATCGCATCGGCCGCGACCATTTTCCCGAAGCACGGGTTGAAAACCTCATCCTTCTGGCTGCACCGGGAATTTTTCCGCTTGAAACACTCGTAGCAGGCCTGGCAGCCGCGGATGGGCGTTCCGCCGAGCTGGACGAACTCGGTTTCCCAGCCGGAGGCGGCCAGCGGCGCCAGCACTTTTTTCAGGAGGATTTCAGTGTTCCCGCCCTTGCGCGGGCTTCCATTGATGGCAACGGCTTTCATGATTGCACATCCTAATCCAGGATGACAAACAGTTCAAGTTTGCTGCTTTAACCGGGACGGTCAATGACGAACCAGGGATAAAAAGCAAACGCGTCAAATCACGAAACATAAAAAACCTCTGTCCGCAAAAGTGTCCGCAGATTCCGCAGATGGACGCAGATTTTTATCGCGAAGAAATACAGCGACTGAAAACTCATTACCGATTCTGGCTCCTGAATCCTTGCATCACCCGTTTTCTGGGGCACATTGCCGTTGATTTTACACAAAGCAAATTCGTAGGCGCCGAGGTGACGAGGCGGACCAATACAACCGAAAGGAAATGACATGAAACTGAGAAAGCTTGGCAAGCAGGGATTGACCGTTCCGGCGCCCGGACTCGGGTGCATGGGGATGTCGGAATTTTACGGCACGCGCGATGACCAGGAATCCATCGCCACCATCCACCGCGCGCTGGACCTCGGCGTGACGCTGCTCGACACCGCAGACATGTACGGCTGCGGCGAAAACGAGCGGCTCGTCGGACGCGCGATCAAGGACCGCCGCCGTGAAGTGGTCCTGGCCACGAAATTCGGCAACGTGCGCGACGATCGCGGCAATTTCCTCGGCGTCAACGGCCGGCCCGAATACGTCCGCGCCTGTTGCGACGCCAGCCTGCAACGGCTGGGCGTGGATAAAATTGATCTGTACTACCAGCACCGGGTTGACCCGCAGGTGCCCATCGAGGAAACCGTCGAGGCGATGAGCGAACTGGTCCGCGCCGGCAAGGTGCATCACCTCGGGTTGTCCGAAGCGGCGCCCGCCACCATCCGCCGCGCGATGCAGGTGCATCCCATCAGCGCGCTGCAGACGGAATATTCCCTGTGGACGCGCGACGTGGAGGCGGAAATCCTGCCGCTGTGCCGCGAGCTGGGAATCGGCTTTGTGGCCTACAGCCCGCTGGGCCGCGGCTTTCTGACGACCAAATTCAGGAAACCGGAGGACCTGCCGCCGGGCGATTGGCGGCGGAACAGCCCGCGGTTCCAGGGCGAAAATTTCGAGCGCAATCTGAAACTGGCGGAGCGGATCGAGGCGCTGGCCCGGCAAAAAAAATGCACGCCTGCGCAACTGGCCCTGGCCTGGGTGCTGGCACAAGGTGAAAACATCGTCCCCATTCCCGGCACCAAACGACGGAGCTACCTCGAAGAAAACGTGGCCGCCCGGACCATCGAACTGACGCCTTCAGACCTGGCAGAAATTTCGGCCGCGGCCCCTCCCGGCGCCGCCTCCGGCCAGCGGTACCCGGAAGCCAGCATGCGGGCCGTCAATCACTAAACCGTCAGAGGTGGGCTTTCAACGAAGGCCGTGGCGCGGCCATGGGAAATGTGATCGGTCTTTGATGGGTTCAACCGGCCTAATTCAGCACATGCGCCGGCGTGGTCGTGTCGCTCAAATCACAGGTCGGTGCATTGCCCACCGTGGCGCAAGAATAAACGCCGCCCGCCGGACACGCAGGAATGCTGTGGTTGACATTCAGCTTGATGTAAGACGTCAGGTCGTCGGGATAGTTGATGGTCTGGCCGGTTCTTTTATTTTGTTCCAGCGCGAATTGCTGGGCGGCGGAGTCGATCTGCCGCAGGTTGTTGATGCAAGTGGTGGCTTGAGACGTGGCCCGGGCCTTCACATAGTTGGGAATGGCAATGCCCGCCAGCAGGCCGATGATGGCCATGACAATCATGATCTCCACCAGCGTGAAGCCGCCCTTACGGATAACTTTAAAGTTTTTCATATCCAGTTCCCATTTCTCAGCCACGCGGTGTGCCCAGGACAACACGGCGACGGGTTGTGATGATTACCGTTTTTGTGCCAATTGCCTGCTGCCACCGCAGCTTGTCTCATTTTAATACAAACCGTCTCAATTGAAATGAATTTGGGACCAATGACCGGATTGGAGGGGTGAATTACGCCGGGCAAGGGGTGAATTGCCGATAAAATCAGGACCAAGAAACGGGAGATGCGGGCAAACAAGCATTCAGGAGTCGGGATTCAAAAGCAGAAGAAAATCTGCGTCAATCGGCGCCATCTGCTGACAATCATCTTCTTCACCTTGCCAGTTTGTAGCCGACGCCGTGGATGGTCTGGAGATGTTTGGGTTCGTTGCCGCTGTCGCCGAGTTTCCTGCGGAGTTGCACGATCACCTGGTCCAACGTGCGCGTGGTACCGTAATAATTGTAGCCCCAGACTTCGTTCAACAGTTTGTCCCGCGACAACACCTCGCCCGCATGCGCGTGGAAAAACTTCAGGAGTTTCAATTCCCGGGCCGTGAGTTCCCCGGTGGTCTTGCCGTGCCGGATTTGAAACGTCTTCGGGTCAATCGTCGCCGGGCCAATCTGGAACGGCGCTTCCTCGGACGTTTGCGCCGGGGCCGCGCCGCCACCGCGGCGCAGCAGGGCCTGGATGCGCGCCAGCAATTCGCGCACGCCGAAGGGTTTGGTCACGTAATCGTCCGCGCCCAGGTCGAGGCCGACGACCTTGTCAATTTCCTGGCCCTTGGCGGTCAGCATCAGAATGAGCGCGGTGATTTTTTTTGCCCGCAGTTGTTTGCAGATGTCGTAACCGCTCAGTCCCGGCAGCATCACGTCTAGCACCACGAGCGCCGGCCGGTGCCTGGCCACGGCCGCGACCGCCTGGTCGCCGCGGTTGCACGTCGCCACGTCGTACCCTTCGCTCTTCAGCACCTCCTCCAGTCCCAGCAGGATGTGTGCGTCGTCTTCAACGATGAGAATTTTAGTTTTCATGGGTGCAGAGACACGGATTGCACTGATTGACACGGATTAGAACAGCGTGTTTGGAGTTCCGCCTTCAGGCGGAGCGCGGCTGTCCCAGCCGCAGCAGCCCCAAATTCCGGACGTGCTGCGGGTGAGGACACCCACGCTCCGGGGAACCGCGTAAACGCGGAACTCCGAACCCATCTGTGTTCATTTGTGCTCATCTGTGGCTTCAACCGTTTTCAATGGGAGACGCAAAATGAAGCAGCTCCCGCCGCCGGCACGCGTTTCGTAAACCACATCGCCGCCGTGCGCCCGCGCGATCTGCCGCGCGATGGTCAGACCGAGACCCGAGCCCTGGACGCCGCTGCCCAGAGAATCGTGCGCCCGGTAAAATTTCTCGAAGACCTTTTCCTCGCTGCCGCGCGGCACACCCGCGCCGCGGTCGAGCACCCGGACCTCCGCGTGAGGCAACGGCGATTCATGGCGGTCCAGCTGCAATATGATTTCCCTGCCGCCATTGGAATATTTTTCGGCGTTGGACAGCAGGTTGACGATGATTTGCGCCAGCGCGTCGGCGTCACCGCGCAGGGGAACCGCGAGATCCGGCAGCGTGCAGTTGAACTTGAATCCGGCGGCCTCCAGGTGCGGACGGAACGTCCGGGCAACGCCGCGGACTATCTCGTTCAGATCACACGGCTGGAAATTATATTTCTTTTCGCCGCGTTCCATGCGCGCGAAATCGAGCACGTTGTTGATGAGCCGCGTCAGCCGCGCCGCCTCGGCGGTAATGATGTTCAGATACGAACGCTGCTTGATTTGATCAGCCACCCGGCCTTCGGCGAGCAATTCGGAAAACATCCGGATGGATGTCAGCGGCGTTTTCAACTCGTGTGAGACATTGCTGACAAAATCGGTTTTCTGCCGCGCCAGTTTGAGTTCCGCATTCAGGCTGCTGACGATAAGCCAGCTTCCCACCCCGATGGCCAGCACCAGCACCGCCACCAGCAATCCCAGCGTCAGTTTGGCGGTATGCGCCGCCCGGGTCAGTTGCGCAGGATTGACGAGATAAGCGGCCACTTCCCAATGCGGCAGCGCCTCGCCGATTTCGGTGGCCACCAAGGGGCGTTTCCAGCCGGCCGAGAAGCCGGTATGCGAAAGCGCCACCGGTTTGGCGTTGTCGTCGAGGACGGCAAGGCAGATTTCGTCGCGCAATTCCGTGTCCGCCTGCACCAGACCGCGCAGGCCGTCCACAACCCGGTCCAAGTCCAGTTGCGCGCCGAAAATCAGGTCCGGTTCAGTGCTGAGCCGGTGCCAGAACATGAGCCGGAGTTTGTTCTGGAGGAACCGGGCGAGCATGCCGTCCGTGCCGTTGCCGATGAGCTGGCCGAATTCCGCCTCGGCGGGAACCACGCGGGACAGGTTGTTTTGCGAATCCTCGGCCGAGGGCTGGGCTTTGTCGGCCAACTGGTAAAGACTGCTTTGCGGGCTGACTTTCCGGGTCTGCGCCGCCTTGTAATTCAGGGATTGCGACTGCGATTGATTGGCGCCGAGTTGTCCGACGACACCGTCGGCATTGTCTTTAAGTTGTGAAGTTGGGGCGGCGGCCGCGGGCGCGGCGATCCGTTTGGCCAGCACAATTTCCTGCGGCTGCACCTGAACCGGAGGAGCCGGGGCCGTCAGCGTTTGCTGCGCTTGTCTCCGGCTGGTGCCGGCGCCGGCAAAGCCATTCAACGAAGCCGGCTGATTGGCCGCAACCTGCCCGGCTGGAGGCGGGGCGGGGGTGGCGGCAGCCGTCAGCGTTTGCGACACCTGCTTTTGGCCGGCAAGATCGCCGGACAGGCCGCCGACCGAACGGTTGACCGCAACCGGCGGGTTGGCTGTGCTGCGGTCGTAGTTCAGGGCAATGTTTTTGGTGAAATTGTCATTGCCGTAAACCTCGACCGCCTCGCGATTGCCCAGAAAGGCGCTATTGTCCGTGTAGAACGTCCGCGCCTCGGACCGCGCGCCAGACGAGGGCGAAAGGATTCTTCCGGACAACGTGACGCAAAAGCCGACCTCGGCCAACGGCCAGCGCGAGCGCAGTTCACTGTCGAACCGGGCGGCCACGATCTGGGCGTCCTTGCCGGCGGCAAGCTCCTCAACCTGCGCGCCGAACGCCTGTTGTTGTTGCGCCAGATAATCGGAAATGTTCTGCGCGAGCGTGTCGGTCACCCGCTGGCAAAGCAGCGATTGCTGGCGTTCGAGCAGGAACTGCTGGTCATGCAGCGAGCGCACGGCCAGCCACGCGAGCACCAGGCTCGGCAGCAGCACCGCCAGCACAAAAACCAGCGCGACTTTTTTCATGGGTTCACCTGCATTTTACATCCGACACACAGCCAGTGAAAGCACTCCTGAAAACGAGCGCGAGGCAGAGGAGAAGTTTGGGGTTCATGGTTTGTCCTCATTTCCAACTCACAAGCCTGTCCGACTTGTCAAACCGCAGCGTAACCTCGCTGGCATCGGGCGTAAAAACGTACCGATATTGGAGCCGTGCAGACGACACCGGATAATTCCGAATGCCGTTGTGGATATAATTTCTCGAGACTTGATCCGCTTCTTCCAATGTCATGCCGACACTCAAGGTGGAAAGAAAAGCGGTGGCTGCCGGCTTGAAGGCGTGTCCTTGAATATATTTATAAAGACTGGAAGGCACGACGACGCAATAAGTTCTACCATCAATACTGACTTCGATTTTTCCCCAGCATCTCAAGTCCTCTCCGCCCCGGTCAAAAATGTCAAAAGTGTCTGTCCGCCGCAAATGGTTGTCGTCGAGATGAAGATTGACGCATCGACCATTGATTACCGTTCCATCAGCATCCAGAAGGCGCACCTCCGTATGCGGTGAATAAACGTTTCGTGTCCCATGATCCGAATAAAGGTCCACGTCGCTTTTCGCATCAACGGGATTGGACTGGATCAACACCAACTCACAGTCGTCCAGCGTTCGACCCAGGTCATAATGCACATTCTGCCAGCGCACAACGTGATCGTGCTCGGTCAATGATTTCATGGCGGGAACAAACTTCGGAGGACCACCCGGAATGGAAGGTGGAAGTGGGTCTGTCGGATTCCGGTCAAAGCCATAAGGAATTTCCAGCCAATACCGTTCCGGTCCGATTGAGGCCTCAATCCAACATTCTTCCAACGCATTCGCACCCCACGGAAAATAAGTCATCACTTGAGGCACAGGCTCCCCGCCGGCGGAAGACGCCGTGCTAACGGCAACCGGAACATTCAGAAGTTTCTTTCCTTCCGGGGTTGGTTCGACGATTTCTCCATTTGCCCGATAGAGCCGCGCCGTAACCCCGTTGGTTTTGATAAATTGAAATCCCTGCACGATATTCATAATGTCCAACCGAAGCCCACGCGATTCCTGGCCGTACTGTTCGCCGGAAGTGGCAAAAAAAATCGGGCCGCCGTTCAATTCCTCCTGGGGTTTTGGAAATGGGTAATTGATATATTTCCAAATGTTGGTCGGTGGTTGCGGCTGGCTGTTGGTTGCCGGCTCACTGGCGAACAAATGGCTGCTCAAAATGAGTGCAAGGCAGAGGATGCTTTTGGCGTTCATCGGCATTATTCCACAATCAACACCGGGTTCGATTGAAGGTTTCCCTTCCAGAAATTCATCAGTTCCACTCCGGCCATGTCCGGGTTGACCGCCTCCGGGCCGTCCCCTTGAAACTGAGCTGAAACTTCATAGCGGCCAGGTTCAAGCTTCAACCTGAACTCCTTCGTGCCGGGCGACCAAAACTGGTCCAGCCGCAATTCAAGGGTGTAGCTGGAACCAGCCCTGAGCGGGACCACATATGCATCCACGCGGCCTGCGACGGGTGGATCTGAAAAGTGGAGTTCCTGCTTTCTTCCACTTCCGTCCATGAGACTGAGATGAATCTTGTCGGGAAGCTGCACTTTGCCGTTGGCCAGCATCCTGCCCAGGTTCAAGCTGACATCTTGTTCCCCCATGTTCCGGAACGCGATTTCAAACTCCGGGTCTTCCCGATTACCGGCCGCCCAGACCGAGAGGGACATTTGCAGACCGTTGGTCGTGAGGCCCCATTGCCGGCTCTCAACGGAATGTCGCGGAGTCGTGCTACAGCCAAGCAAGGTGTCGCTCAAAACGAGCGTGAGGCAGAGGATGAGTTTGGAGTTCATGGTCTGCCTTCTGTTCATTGGGTCGGGTCCATGACGCGGCCCAGGAAAAGGATGCTGCCATTGCGATTGTCGCGAATAAGAAACAGAAACGGATGATCGGCACGAAAGACCGACATCCGAGGTGGCGCCGCACCCGCCCCCATCGAAACCGCTGTCGCAGCGATGGCTTCCGTGCCTTCCTCATTGACCTCCACGAATGCCTGGTGGGCCACGGCGTTGACAAACAAATCCTTCCGGCCATCCATGCCAGAAAAGTCAGCCCGACCAAAGATGAACGCATCTGACATGCCCATGGCACCAAGCGTATCCGCCAATGAAAGCCCGGAGGTAATCTTGAACTTCGGCAGGAATACCTCCACTTTTTGGCTATGCAGATTTCCGGTCCAAGAAACCAGGTTTTGCGTCGTTAATTCGGTCTCAAGAGCGCCGAGGCCATCCATCTGGCGCGGCAACAGCACCAGCATCGAGAGATCACCGTCCACGTATGGTAGATCAAGAACCTGGAGGCCAGGAAATTCGGCGTAGCGGTAATCATGAGATTGCTGCATCAGCGGTGCGGTTATGGTCTTTTCCGGGGACACGTGGAACGGTTTGTTCTCTGTAAACCTGCCCTCAAACTGGCTGGCCCAGTTGCCCTTGAAATAAATGGCATTGACCAGCACGAGGTGGTTGCTGGTGTCAAGCATTCCAGGTTTCACCAGTTCGACTATTTTCCGGTTGGTTCTGGCCTTGACCCAATCATTGATGGTTTTGCGCGCTGCTTCGGTGTGCTTGACGTAATCAACCGGTTTGACGGCTGTGCCATAGTATTTCCGGCACAGGGCGAGATAGTCTGACTGGAAAGCAAAACCCGTTTGCGGCCAGAGTGAGTTGGCCTCGGCCAGTTGGACCCGGCCTTTCTTCTGCACCGCCATGAGGTTTGCCTCCAACGCGGCAAAGGTTGGGTGCAGTTTGTCCGCCGGCAGATTGAAGTGCAGGGTCTGTGCCATCTGTTTCTCCGTTTCGCTCCGCGCCCCACCGTAAGTCATGGCCAGCGCCGTCGAGATACTGTAGGGCGAGAAACACACGTTGCCTTCATTCGTTCGCAGTTGGCCATACAGATCGACGGCAAACCCGGTGTTGCCGGCGACAACTTCCGCCAGTGACAGGTCCGATGATTTTCCGTCGGGTGGTTCGGTTTGCGCGCCGCCATTGCCGCCCAAAACAAGCGCGAGGCCGAGGATGATTTTGGCTTTCATGGTTCGCTGCAGCAACTATTCGGGATATCCGCCCCACCCTCCGCTCCAGTCGTTCACGGTGATGTTGCTGACTTTCCCTCGTTTCACATCCAGGGCGGAAGCCATGGCGTCCGCTTTTTCTCTTGCCGCCTTGACAGCCATCTCCCGGGCCTGGTCACGGTACTTGCGCAATTGCGAGGTCCGGAAATCAATGCCATGCACGTAATTCACGCCATGGGTCAGCAGGCCGGTCAGCGTACCCTCGAGGTTCGTAACGGTGGTCAGCCGGACTTCGATGGATTTCCTGACAATGTAAGCCGCCGGTTGAACCCGGGACCGGTTGTAATCGTAATCCGGATCAACGCTGATGCAATCGGTTTGGACTTCGTTGTCCTTTATGCCGCTGTTTTTGAGAAAGGCGAGTGCGCCCGCCACCCGCTCGTCGTTCTGCCGCCGGGCCACGTCGAGATTTTCATCCCGCGTCTCCACCCCGACGCTGAGGCGGATTTCATCGGGCACCACCTTGACCTCGGCGGAGCCGGAAACATTGATTTGCTGCGCGGACACGAGCCGCGAGAAGGCCGGCGTGAACGGCAACAGGACCGCGGCCAGCATGAGTATCAATCGGGTTTTCATGGTTTTGTATGCGTTATGGTTTGAGGGTTCCAGCGGATTGCCCGGTCATTTTGAATTGCGCGTGTTATAGGATTGCGATTGCAGGGTCTTGCGCACGGCGGAATCGTATTGGCCCTGGTCAAGCCGGTTGGTGAAGTCATCGAGATTCTGCAATTCCAGGCGGATTTGAGATTGTGCCGGAGCGGGCGCATTGGCGTAGAGCGCGCCCAGGGCTGCTTTTTGCCCGGCGAGGGTTTGGGCGGCCAGGCGATAGTTCCCACCATCCGCCTGGATGATGGCCTCGTCCTTGGCCACAGCGGTGAGCACCAGCACCTTTTCGGCATTGACGGCGGCATTGATCGACCGGTCGGCGGCGGCTTGGTCGTCGGTGTAACGGATTTTCACCACGCCGCTGGTGGATTGTTCGCTGCCGCTGTCGAGTTCGTCCGTGTAACTGACCTTGACGCGCGCGACCTCGGGTTCGGGCCGGGTGACCCGGCAGCGCAGGAACAGATACCGGCCCTGCCCCAGTGTGAACTGGCTCAAATTCACCGTCGCCCGCCGGTCTTCAAATTTCTCGCTGCGACCGATGAAGCCGATCGGTTCCACCCCGTCCGGGCAGATGATTTCAATGCGGATTTCGCGCGCGGCCACCGTGAGCATTTCCCCCAGTTCCTTCGCAAATATCTCCGGGAGCTTTTCCGTGTCCTGGACATAATAATAATTGGCGTCGCTGGCTTCCGCCAAACCGGCCATCAAATCCTCGTTGTAATCGTCACCGACGCCGATGGTGGTGACGGAGATGTCCTGTTCCGCCAGTTCCCGGCCAAGCCGGCGCAGATCGGAAGTGGAACTCGGGCCGACATTGGCCAGCCCGTCGGAAAGCAGGATGACGCGATTGATGCGTTTGCTGGAAAAGTATTCCTGGAGCTGCCGGGCGCCGGCCTTGACGCCGGCATACAAGGCGGTGCTGCCGCCGGCCTCGATGCTTTCGATTTTTTCCCGGAGGGCTTCCTTGTCTTCAACCTTCTGCGCCGGCACCAGGACCCGGGCTTCGTCGCTGAATATGACCAGGGAAAAAACATCGTTGGGCTCAAGGCGGTCCAACAGTTGCAGGGCAGCCTGTTTCGTCTTTTCCAGCTTGGCGCCGGTCATGGAGCCGGACTTGTCCAAAACCACGGCCAGGTTGAGCGGTGTGCGCCGGTGTTTTTGCCGGTCGGCGATGGCACTGAGGTCGATTTTCACCACGACCTCCTGCGGCGAGCCGCGCAACAGGACATCGCGGTCCGGGACCAGGTTCAAATGCAGGGTTTCTCCGGCGGACAGGCTGACAGCCAGGCCGGTCGCCAGACCAAGGATAGACAGTGTTCTTTTCATGCCAACACTGTGCCGGATGGCTGGCGGAAGTTGTCATGGGCGGGTCAAAGGTTTGTAAAAAGGATGTAAAGCCATGGCGGGCAAAAACACTTTGCAATTTCCCCGATTACCCTGCACGTTGTTCCCATGACGCAACCGCTTGCGCTGGTTTTCTATGAAAAATTGCTGCCGGGCAGCCAGTTGGTGAACCGGTTGCAGGATCTGAATTACCGGGTCCAGGCCGTCAACGATCCGGCGGCGCTCCTGCGCAGCGCGCAAACCGAAGGGCCAATGCTGGTGGTGATGGATCTGGAATCGAAGCGCGACGACGTGTGCCGCGCGATCGCGGCGTTGAAGGCGGACGCCACCACGCAACATATTCCCATTATTGCCTTTGCCGGCGAACAGGCGACGGAGTTGCAGGCCGCCGCGCAAAAAGCCGGCGCGACGCTCGTGGTGGGCGAGGCCACCATCGCCAATTATCTTCCGCAGCTCTTGAACCAGGCGTTGCAGGTGTAAGCCCCGGGCCGGCGATGTCGGTAACGTGTGTGCAACCTGTTTGTAACCAAATTGAAACTTGCGCTTGACTTTGCGGCGGCGGGTTTTATGATGGCCCCACTAATTGAGGCATGAACACTTTTGAAAAGTGAGGGGGCACGACTGATTCCGGTCGTGTCTTTTTTGCTTTCCAGGAGGCACCTCGACAGTTCAGGAGTTTTATTATGGCTAGTGGCAAAGTTAAGTGGTTCGACAACAAAAAAGGGTTCGGGTTCATCGCCCAAAGTTCCGGGCAGGACGTTTTTGTACATCACACGTCCATCATCGGCTCGGGATTCAAAACCTTGAATGAAGGCGACGAAGTCTCCTTCGAAGTTGTGCCCAGCGACAAAGGGCTGAAAGCCCAGAACGTCCAGCGCGTGAATCCGACGTAACGCCGGGGTGACGTCCAGTCGAATCCCGCCAGGCGGGAGGTTTTCGTTCGCCAGCCATGAACGAAGCCGTTATCCTTCACTCATGGCCGGTTCCATCACGACCACGGTCGAAAGCCTGTATGTTCACGTCCCGTTCTGCGCGCAGAAATGCGCGTATTGCGCCTTTTATTCCGAACCGTCCGGCGGCGACCTCATCAACCGCTACGTCGCCGCGCTCAACCGGGAACTGGAACTGGTCGCGGATGATCTCAAACCCAAAACGATCTTCTTTGGCGGCGGCACACCGTCCCTCCTCAACCTCCGGCAATGGGAACAGATTCTGCGCACCCTTGAGCGCCTCAACCTGCTCGGCGCGGACGAATTCACCGTCGAATGCAACCCCGCCACGGTTTCCGCCGACAAGGCAAAATTGCTCCGCGACTTCGGCGTGAACCGCGTCTCGATGGGAGTGCAGTCGCTCGACGAAGCGTTACTCGACCGGCTGGGCCGGATCCACACCCGCGAAATGGTTTTCAAATCATACGACATTTTGCGGCGGGCCGGTTTTGACAATCTGAACCTTGATCTCATGTTCGCGATTCCCGGCCAGACGCTGGCCGTCTGGCAGGCGACGCTGGCCGAGGCGCTGGCGCTCGGCAGTGAACACCTGTCCACCTACGAGGTGATTTACGAAGACGACACGCCGCTGTTCGCCCAACTGCAGGCGGGCGAATTCGATCTGGACGAGGACCTCGCCTGCGCAATGTACGAGGAATTGGTGGAACGCGCGACCGGCGCCGGATTCCACCAATATGAGGTGGCGAACTTTGCGCGGGAAAAAAGACGGAGTGATGGAGTATTGGAGAATTGGAGTAATGATTCGCCGGAAGCCCAACAATCCAACAATCCATTACTCCAACACTCCATTCCCACCCTTGCCTGCCAACACAATGTCAACTACTGGCGCGGCGGTTCGTTTTACGGGTTGGGCCCCAGTGCGACGAGTTACGTGCGCGGCATGCGCACGAAGAACTGGTCGAACACGCAGCTTTACTGCGAGCAACTGGAAAAGGGAAAGCGCGCCATCGAATCCCGCGAGGAACTGCCCCCGCTGAAACGCGCCGGCGAAACCGCCGCCTTCGGCCTGCGCATGAATGCCGGCTGGGCGTTTGAAGAATTCCGGCGCACCACCAGCTTCGATTTGCGCGAAAACTGGTCGGCGGAAATGTACCAGCTCACCGAACGCGGATGGGCGACACACGACGCCCAACGATTTCAGCTCACCTCACAGGGACTGCGCTTCGCGGATTCGGCGGCGGAGCTTTTTTTGCGGTAATTATTATTGTAGGAGCCGAGGTAACGAGGCTCACAATTTACAATTACGTCGGCAGCCGGACAGTGAAGGTTGTCCCGTCGTCCGGCTGGCTGGAAACCTCAATGGTCCCGCCGTGCGCTTCGACAATCGCCTTGGCAATGGCCAGCCCGAGCCCGGTCTGGCCCGACGAACGTGACGGGTCCGCGCGATAAAATCGCTCGAACACCCGCGGCAAATCCGCAACCGGGATGCCCTGCCCCGTATCATCCACGGTCAAAACAATCATGCCATCCTGCAAGCGCGCACTGATCCGAACTTCCCCGTTTGCCTTGTTATACTGAATGGCGTTGGCCAGCAGGTTGGTGATGACCTGCGCCAGCCGCTCGGCATCGCCATGGCATTCGAGCGGCGGCAGTTCACAATGGATTTTCACCCCCCGTTCGTCAGCCAGCGGGCGGATCAATTCCACGCAATCATGTGCCGTCTTCGACAAATCAAACTGCATCTGCTTCATTGGTTCCTGACCGGTATCCAGCCGCGCCAGTTCGAGCAGCGATTCGATCAACCGGCGCATTCGCTGGGATGCGCGCTGGCAGGCTTCGATGGTCTCGCGATATTCGGGTGCGCTGCGCTCACGGTTCAAGGCGGTCTGGGTTTGCGTGAGCATCACCGAAACCGGCGTGCGTAGTTCGTGCGCAGCGTCGGCGGTGAATTGCTGTTGCTGGGCGAACGCAGCCTCCAGCCGGGCGAACGTGGAATTCAAAACGGCGGCCAGCTGACCAAGCTCACTTTCGGCCTCGGCGACGTTGATGCGTTGCGACAAATCGCCGGCGGAAATTTTCACGGCCGTTGAACTGATGTCTTCAATGGGCCGGATGGCCCGTGAAGCAATCCACCAGCCGCCGGCCAGACCGAAAAATAAAATGATTCCGCCAAAACCTGCAAGTTTCAGAGCCGTCAAACGGAGTTCCTTCAATTCAGGTCCGATGGAGCAGCCGACGTAAATCAATTCGCCGGATGGCAGCAAATGTTCGATCTGCCGATAACTACCAAATATGTGCGGGCGTGGAGACATGGTTAAATCAACAGGAAACTGTGTAAAGACACGAGCTGGCAACTGTGTGGAGACATCTGTAGCCCCCAACGACTCACCGGTGATGGAAATATTGTATGGGGGATTGGGAACATTGGCCGAGCGCGCATTTACTCTGTCACCACGTAATGAATTGATCGCATAATAAAAATTGTTCGGGTCATTGGTATCAAAAAGATGGGCGTCTTCCGGTGCCAAATGAAATTCAGGCAGCGGACGGTTTTGTAACGGCGGGCCATCTTCTGAAAGCCGGTCTGGTGGTGGACGGTCGAAAGGTCGTACACCTGAATTCGGGCTGCGAGGTGGCGGGGGATGAAGCGCATTGGCCAGAATTCCAATACGGCGGTGCAATTCATCATCAACCCGGCGCATTTGCCGGCCCCATTCGAGTTGATACGCCGTGAAGCCAAAACCCGCCAGAACGGCTACCAAAATAAGGCCGTACCAGAGCTGCAACCGCCAGCGAATGGATTTGAAAATCTTCATCGGGGGAACATTGAACACTGAACACTGAACATCGAACATCGAACGCGACGGTCGGGAAACCCTTCGAAGTTCAGCGTTCGATGTTCGATGTTCGATGTTTTCATTTTACTCAATGCAGTATCCGTGACCACGGCGCGTGGTGATGAAGCCCGCGCCGAGCTTTTTGCGGAGGTTGGAAACGTGGACATCGAGCAGGTTGGAAAGCGTGCTGTCATTCTCGTCGAATAGGTGTTCGTATAGCATCGTGCGCGTGACCACTTCGCCATGATGCAAAGCCAGAAACTCCAACAGCGCATATTCGCGGGCGGTGAGTTCCACCGGTTTTTCCTTGAGCAACACATTGCGCGCCGCGGTGTCAATTTTCACGTCGCCAATTACGATGACGTTGGTGGTTTTGTTCGCGCTGCGGCGGATGAGCGCGCGGAGCCGGGCGAACAACTCCGGCAGGTCGAAAGGTTTCACCACGTAATCGTCGGCACCGGTATCAAGCCCCTTGACCCGGTCGCGGGACTGGTCGCGGGCGGTGAGCATGAGCACCGGCGTCTTTTTGATTTTGCGCAGGCGCTTCAGGATTTCCCAACCGTCGAGTTTGGGCAGCATCACGTCGAGCACGATGGCGTCGTAATCGTAGCCTTCAGCCTTGAACAACCCGTCTTCGCCGTCGTTGGCGGTGTCCACGGCATAGCCTTCCTCGCGCAACGCCTGGGCCAGGCTGCGGAGCAGATCGGGCTCGTCTTCAACAATCAGGATTCTCATGTTCGCCGTGATTGCGGCTGGTTTAACACAACCGTGCACCGCCGTCACTCTCGCAGGCGCAACCTTAAGGGAAGATGAAGGACGGGATGAAAGAAATCCGCCCGTAACAACCCACGCCCAGATTCGGTCGCTACGGAACTTTGTCGTATATGCGACAAAGTTCCGTTAAAAGATTGTTATCCTTTCACGGCGGGACGGAATCTGGGGGAAAGATAAATCCGGCCTTCACGTCCGCTTAAGGTTTCGGCGTGTAGAGTGAGCGTGTAGATTGCACCCGGCAAAACCAAAACCGAGAAAGAATGAACATGAAAACGAAAATGATAATCACCGCGGCACTGCTGGCGCTCGGAGCGTCGGCGCTGTGCGCGAACGCCCAGGATGACAATGGCGGCTCGCCGCCACCGAACGGCCCCGGGCCGGACAGACATCACCCACCGCCCCTGCCCCTCGTCCTCGCCCTGGACACCAATCATGACGGCATAATTGATTCCAATGAAATCGCCAATGCCAGCGCCGCCCTGCTGACGCTGGACAAGAACGGCGACGGCCAGTTGACGACGAACGAATACCTGCCGGCGTTGCCGGCCAACGCGCCAAAAGATGCGCCCCGCCCGCCGCTGCCGGCGATTGTGAAGGCGCTCGATGCGAACGGCGACGGCGTGATCGACGCAAAAGAAATCGCCAATGCGCCCGCCGCGTTGAAAACGCTGGACAAGAACGGCGACGGCAAACTGACGCCGGATGAATACATCGGACCGCGCCCGCACCGGGGACCGCCGCCCGGGCAAAACGGCGAGGCGGCCAATGAGGACCAGCCACCCCCGCCCGGCGACCAGATGCCTCCTCCCGACGGCGTGCCGGATGGCCCGCCTCCGGGCGAATGATGATTCTGCTCGGGTGAGCGGAAAGGCGGCAGGTTGTTCTGCCCAAGCCGGGTGCGAAGCAGTCAATCTGCCGCCAAATTTTGGCGGGATCTGGTTTGTTGTAGCGTTGAGCCTGCGGCTCAAAATCGGCGCGCAGCGCCGACACTACACCAATTTATTGCGGCTGGATTCCGGCAACGACAACCGGAGAAGGATCTTTCCGGCAGAGATACAACCATGTCAACAAGGCGGCCAGGATGGACAGACCGCCACAGAAGACATACGGCAAAGGCGCAATGCGCAGGTAAAGGATTGCGGCGAACAACGGACCGATAATGCGCGCCAAAGCTCCGGCGCTTTGCGCCACACCGATGGTGGCACCCTGCTCGTTCGCCGGGGCGAGGTTCGAGAGCAAACCGAACACCGGCGGGCGCGTCAGGCCGGATCCAACCGCCAGCAAAGCCAGGGCCAGAAGCATCTTGATCCACTGCCAGTCCGTCGCGCGCAGGACCGCCATCCACTTGAGCTGGCCATCGCCCTTGATGTACGGCAGGAGGATCAGGCTGATGCCGGTCAGGAGCAGACTCAGAGAAATCAGTTTCGGTTCGCCGAACATCTTAACCAGCCGCCCGATGGCGCCGCCCTGGATGAACGCGCCGATAATGCCGCAAAAGACGAACAAAGAGATGACCGTGGCAGCGGGCTTGGTTTCATCCACGGCGATGCCAAGGTTGAAATTGTCGCTGACCAGCAACGGCAGGGTGCTTTCAAAACAGCTGAAGGCGAAGGTGGCCAGGAAAAAAATCAGGATCAACAGGCCGATTTTTGGCTGGGCCAGGGTGTGGCTCCATTGATTCAAACGCGGCCGCCGGGCAGCCTGGCTGGAATCGGGCTTCAAACTCTCGGCGAGAATAAAAAAAGCGAGGAAAAAATTCGCCGCACAAAGCGACGCCGCCGTCCAGCCCGGACCGGTGCTGCCAAATAATTTCAACGCGACGCCGCTGAGTGCCGGACCGAAGATGAATCCCAGCCCGAAGGCCATGCCGATGAGCCCCATGCGTTTCGAGCGATTTTCGGGCGGGGTGATGTCGGCGATGTAAGCCTGGGCGACCGTGATGTTGCCCCCGCAGATGCCGGCGCAGATGCGGGAGATCAGCAGCGCCCAGAGCGCGGCGGTATGATTCTCAAAGCCCGACCCGACGGCGAACAGCACATAGGACAACGCCGCGCCGGCGGTGCTGATGAGCAGAATCGGCCGGCGGCCGTGCCGGTCGGACAATCTTCCCCAGATGGGCGAGAAGACGAACTGCATCGCGGAAAACGAGGCGATGATGGCGCCGATGACGAAGCCGCTTGCGCCGTAATGCCGGCTGAAGATCGGCACCAACGGCACGACGATGCCGAACCCGATGAGGTCAATAAAGACCGTCAGGAAAACAACCAGCAATGATGGCTTGCGATTCATGTTTTTGACCGCGCAAAGTCTAGTGGTGTTTGGTGATGAGTCAACCAAGTTGGCCACATTGAATTATCTTATTCCGTTCGTCCTTGTGAACCGTGTTACTAAGTTTCAATAAGTCCGGTTTGCTACAACGTTGATGGTTCTGGAAGATTCTCCGTGCAGGCCGAGTTGTTTGGCGTCGGCAAGTTGTTGAGGTCCAAACTCAACCACGCTGACCAAGCAACCGACTACAAGCTGGCGGCTTCCAAAACCGCCCTCGGCCTGCATTTGTTTTAATTTCCCAAGGAATCTTTCTGCTGACAACTGGAACTTGTTCTGAAAGTATCTGCATCAAGACGCAATTTTTTGTCGCTTGTGAAGATCGTGTTATCAAAATCCAATAAGTCCAATTTGCTACAGGGGAGAAACTTCCCTCTTGTTGCACCATGATTGATTCCGTTTCCGAGACCGCCGGGGCCGCTGCTGATTTAAAAAAGACGCGCCGACAGAAAGCCGCGCAGCAGCGCGGCCCTACCGTGGACCGTTTGCCGCCGCATTCGCCCGAGGCCGAACAGGGCGTGCTCGGCTGCGTCCTGCTCTCGCCCAACGAGTGCATGGGCGAATGCCTGGAAAAAATCCGGGGGGACGGCAAGGACGTTTTCTACGACCTGCGGCACCAGACAATTTTCGAGACGCTCGTGACGATGTATGACGCCCGCGAGGCGATTGACGTCATCACCGTCCAACAACGGCTCAAGGACAAGCAGCTACTCGAACAGGTCGGCGGCATCGCCTACCTGGCGCAGTTGCAGGACGCGGTCCCCAGCGCGGCAAACCTTTCCTACTACCTTGACATCGTCCGCGAAAAATACCTGTTGCGGAAGATGATTGCCACCTGCACGGACGTCGTCGGGCGGGTCTATGATTACGAGGGCGAGGTGGACGCGCTGATGGACGAGGTGGAGCGCGACGTGCTGCGCATCAGCGAGGCGCGCGTGCAGGGCGCCGTGCTGTCCACCAAGGAACTGGTCGGCAAGGCCATCGGGACGATTGAAAATTATTTCAGCCGCAAGGGCGTGTTGAGCGGGCTGGCGACGGGTTTCGCGGACCTGGACCGGATGACGGACGGTCTGCACGGAAGCGAAATGATTGTGATTGCCGCGCGGCCCTCGATGGGCAAGACGTCGCTGGCGATGAACATTGCGGAGCACGTGGTGCTGGAGCAGAAGCTGCCGGTGGGCGTGTTCAGCCTGGAAATGAGCGCGGAGGCGCTGGTGTTGCGCCTGATGTGCTCCATCGCGCGGGTGAACCTGCGGAGCATCCGCGAAGGCTTCATGAGCGAGTCGGACTTCCCCAAGCTGACCAGCGCGGCGGGACGGCTGGCGAACGCGCCGTTGTTCATTGACGACTCGGCGGGGCTCTCGATTTTGCAACTGCGGGCGCGGGCGCGGCGGCTGGCCCAGCAACACGGGGTGAAGCTTTTTGTGGTTGATTATTTGCAGTTGTTGCATTCTACTGCGCGTCGTTCACAGGAGAACCGGCAGCAGGAAATCGCGGACATTTCCAGCGGCCTCAAGGCGCTGGCGAAGGAATTGAAGGTGCCGGTGCTCGTGCTCAGCCAGTTGAACCGCGAGCTGGAGAAGGACAAGAGCCGCAAGCCGCGGTTGTCCGATTTGCGCGAGTCGGGCGCGATTGAACAGGATGCCGACGTGGTGGGTCTGTTGTACAAGCCGAGCGCCGGCGACGAAGAAGACGGCGCCCCGGCCGAAGAGCCGGAAGGCCTGCCGATAAACCTGTTGATTGCCAAGCAGCGCAACGGCCCCACAGGCGATGTCAGTTTAACCTTTTTGAAGCCGTACACTCGTTTTGAAAGCGCAGCCAAAGTCAGCGACGAAGACGTGCCGGTGGACCGATAGCCGATGAAATTATTCACCCGCTTTTTCGGAGCCTGGCTGCTGCTGGCCTGCGCGGCGGGCGTGTGGGCCCAGCCCCTGGGCCCGAAAATCGAGCGAGTGGACGTGAAGTACATCGGCCCCGCCACGGTCAGCGAACAATTCATCCGCTCCAACCTCCGGCTGAAGGCCGGCGACGCTTATTTCCCCACCGCCACCTCGGATGACATCCACTCGCTCTACGCCACCGGGCAGTTTTACAACATCCGCACCACGTTGGACACGGGCACCAACGGCGGGGTGGTCCTGACCTACCTGGTCCAGGCCAGACCACGGTTGACGGACATCAAGATTGAGGGCAACAAAAAGGTCAGCACCTCCAAAATCAAGAAAAAGATCACCGCCAAAACCGGCCAGCCGCTCGACGAGCAGAAATTGTTCACCGACTGCCAGGAAATCCGGAAGCTGTACGAAAAGTACGGCCAGGCCGGTTCGCAGGTGAAGTATGTCCTGAACATCGACGAAAACGCGGGGCGCGGCAGCGTCACGTTTGAAATCAACGAGTCGCCCAAAATCAAGATCCAGTCGATTAATTTCATCGGCGCGGCGGCGTTCACGCAAAAGCAACTGCGCGGACAACTCAAGACCAAGCGGCACTGGATGTGGTCCTGGCTGACCGGCAACGGCGTGTTCAAGGAGGATGATTTCGAGGAGGACCGCGACACGCTCACTGACTTTTATCACAATCACGGCTATCTTGATTTTGATATCAAGGACGTGCGGTTCGATCACCCGACGACCAATACACTGGTGATCCGCTTTTATCTTTATGAGGGACGGCAATACCGGGTGGGCACGGTCACCTTCAGCGGCAACCAACTGTACAACGCGCAGGAAATCCGCCGCGGCCTGCAAGCCGTTCATGATTCCCAGCATTTGAAGGCCAAGCTCGGCCCGCATGGCCTGACCATGGACACGGGTGACATCTTCACGCCTGACGGCCTGAACAAGGACACCCAGGCGATCGAGGATTTTTACGGCAGCAAGGGTTACATTGACGTGCGACAAGGCCCCGCGCTGCGCGCCGCGTATGTTCCCAATGTGGAAACGGGCACGATGGACCTGGAATTCCAGATCAAGGAAGGCCAGAAATCCTACGTCGAAAGAATTGACATTCGCGGCAACGAAAAGACGAAGGACAAGGTCATCCGCCGCGAGCTGGCCATTTCCCCGGGGGAAGTCTTTGACATGGTGCGTGTCAAAATCAGCCAGCAACGCCTCGAGGGCCTCGATTTCTTTTCGAAGGTGGACATGCGGCCGGAGTCGACCGATCCGCCGATTGCCGGGCGCAAGAATTTGATTGTGAACGTGGAGGAACAGAACACCGGCAACCTGATGCTCGGCGCCGGCTTCAGCTCGGTGGACGCGCTGGTCGGTTACGCCGAAATCAGCCAGGGCAATGCCGACCTGTTTCACCCGCCCACGTTCACCGGCGCCGGCCAGAAACTCCGGCTGTTCGTCCAGCTTGGCACCAAACGCCAGGACTATGAACTGTCGTTCGTCGAACCGTGGTTCTTGAACAAAAAGCTCTCGTTCGGCGTGGATCTTTACCGGCACCAGTTGAACTTCGAAAGTCCGAACGACATTTACGACGAAACCCGGACCGGCATGCGCCTGAGCCTGACCCGCGCGTTATGGAGCGACTATTTGATCGGCAGTGTCAGTTACACCCTGGAAGACGTGGGCATTGACCTGAACGGCGGGTTTCATGGCTACAAGTATACCATGTCCGGTTCGCCACCCGTGCCGACCACACTTCAACCCAACGTGCCGGACGCCATCCTGGAGCAAACCGGCGATCATCTGTACAACCGTTTCGGCACCATGCTGGCCTACGACACGCGCAACAACACCAAACTGCCGAACCACGGCCAGCGGACGGAATTTGACCCGGAAATCAGCCTGGGCGACACCACGTACTACCGGCTGGATCTCAAAACCGCCTGGTATTTCCCCGGCTTTTTCAGCGGCCATGTGATCGAAGCCGTTGGCCGCACCGGCGTGGCGGACAGTCTGAGCGGCGGGGATGTCCCGTTCTACGACCGTTATTACCTTGGCGGTCTGTATTCGTTGCGCGGTTTCAGGTTCCGCAACATTGCTCCGCGCCAGCCGTTTAATCCCATGAACCCCGGCGTGTCCGAGGATCCCATCGGCGGCGATACCTACTGGTTCGGCTCGGTGGAATATACCCTCCCCATCTTTGAAAAGGACAATGGTCCCGGCGTGCGCTTCGCCATGTTCTATGATGTCGGCGGCGTTTATGAGCAGCCTTATTCGTTTTCAGGGGATAATTGGGATGATGACTGGGGCCTGGGCTTGCACATCAACATCCCCAAACTCGGCCCGTTGCGGCTTGAATATGGCATTCCCATCCACCACGATTCATACAACGGCAACTCCGGCCGGTTCCAATTCGGCGTCGGCTGGCAACGTCCTTTTTAAGATGATTCGTTTTACAAAATTAATCCTGTCGGCGGGGCTCAACGGGCTGTCCTTGGGTCTGCTGGCGCTGCCGGCCCGGGCGGCCCAATCCGCGGCTTTGCCGGCCAATCTGCCGCTTTACTTTGAAGCCAACCAGGGCCAGGTCAATGTCCCGGCGCCATTCATCGCGCGCGGACATGATTATCAATTCCTGATTTCACCAGCCGAAGTCCAGATCGCGCTGCACAATGCCGCCACCGTGCCCGCCGCCGTACGAATGCAATTCATCGGCGCCAGCGCACAGGCGCAAGTCTGCGGTGACGCCGAATTATCCGGCAAAATCAATTACCTGACCGGCAACGACCCAGCGCAATGGCGCACGGGCCTGGCCACTTTTGCCAGGGTTCGCGTCGGCGGGCTTTATCCCGGAGTCAACCTGGTTTACTACGGCAACCAGCAGCAACTCGAATACGATTTCGCCATCGCGCCGGGCACGGACCCAAGTGCCATCGCGATTCATTTCGACGGGGTGGACAAAATATCAGTCAATTCGCAGGGCGAACTGATTCTGAGCCTGGCCGGCGGTGAAATCCGCCAGCCCAGACCGGTGATTTACCAGACGCCGGAGGGTGCCCGAAAAGAAATCGAGGGCGGTTACCGGCTGGTGGACGCGCATACGATCGCCTTTGCCATCGGCCAATACGACCACAGCCAGCCGCTGGTCATTGACCCGCTGTTAACTTTTTCAACCTACTTCGGCGGCACGGCCGGCGACACGGCGTGGGCAGTGGCGGTGGACACGAATGGTTTTATCTACATGGCAGGACAGACCCTTTCCCAAAAGTTTTACACGAACGGCCCGGACTTTTCCACCCTCGGAGCCTTTCAAACGAATTATGCCGGAGGCAAATTGACCGGCGACGCCTTTGTGGCCAAGCTTAACAACGCGGGCACAAACATCATTTACCTGACTTATCTCGGGGGCAGCGCGGATGACGGGGCTTTCAGCCTGGCCCTGGATGCGGCTGGCGATGTTTATGTCACCGGCTTTACGGATTCGCCCGATTTTCCGACCACCACCAATGCGCCGTACCGGACAATCAGCGGAATTTTAAACAAAACTGTCGGCTTTTACCCGGTTGACGCTTTTGTAACGGAATTGAGTTCCGATGGTTCCAGCCTGGTTTATTCGACCTATCTCGGCGGCTCCGGCGAGGACGCGGGCTTTGGCATTGCCGTGGACAGCGCCAACAACGCCTATGTCACCGGGTTTACTTATTCATCCAATTTCCCGGCCATCTCCGGAATTAACTACACCTCCAATTCAATTGTTTACACCCTGCCGAACAAGCTGACCTGCACCAACTCGTTTGTTAACGCCAACGTCTTCATCGCCAAAATCCACGCCGGCGGTTCGTCAGTGGATTATTCAACCTATTTCGGCGGCAATAATTTCGAACAGGGCAGCGGCATCGCCGTGGACACCAACGGATCCGTCTATGTGACCGGCTTCACCGTCTCGACCAATTTCCCGACCATCAATTACATCCACCAGACGATCGGCAACGCCACGTTTGACGGTCATGTTCTAAACTGTGACACAAACAAGAACCGGAGCAACAAGAGTTCCGACGCCTTCGTGGCCAAATTTGATCCCACCGGCACCAACTTGATTTATTCCACCTTGCTGGGCAGCACGAACGATGACGCCGCCACCGGCATTGCCGTGGACAACAGCGGCGCCGCCTATGTGACCGGGTGGACCGTTTCAACGAATTTTCCCAACACCATCCTCACGAATATAGCCGGACTCACCTCGTTCATGGTCACCAACACCCGGCCCGGCTACCTGTCCACCAATGTTTTCCTGGCCAAAATCACCAACGGACTTCAGGCCGGCATCGCCTGGTCCACCGTCTTCGGCGGGAAAGGCGCGGACGTGGGCAATTGCGTGGCCGTGGATCCGGCCGGCCATGTCTTTGTAACCGGTTCAGCCTCCTCGACCAATTTCCCGACCCTGAACGTCCCGGGTTTTTTGATCTACACCAATTCCGGCAAGAGCGACGCATTCGTCATTGCATTCAACACCAACGCCCCGTCGATGACCGCACCCACCAACCTGCTGTATTCCACCTATCTCGGCGGCAAGCAAAACGATTATGGTTACGGCATTGCGGTGGATGCGGAGGGCAACGCTTACGTCGTCGGCCAGACGCTCTCAACAAATTTCCCGGCGATCAACGCCGCCCAAGCCAAGCGGCAAGGCACGAACGACGCCTTTTTGGCCAGAATCATGTTGACGGTGCCACAACCCGTCATCTCCGAGAATCCGGCCAGCCAGACCAACAGCGTGGGCTCGACTGTTTACTTCACGATTAACGGGGAAGCCTACCAACCCTACTTTTTCCAATGGCAGTACGGGACAAACCTGGTGATCGTGACGAACGTGGTGAGCGGGACAAACCTGGTGGTGACAAACCTGGTGGACGGAAGCGATGTCGGCGGCGCAACCAACCTCACCCTGACCATCACCAACGCGCAGACAACCAACGGCGGTTTGTACTACCAGATGGTCGTCACCAACTACGGCGGATCGGCGACCAGTTCGGTCGCCTATCTGCTGATAACGAATGTCCCGCCGGCGATCACCGTGCAACCGACAAACCAGTTGGTGGGGGTGGGATCCTTTGCGACGTTTACCGTTATCGCCACCGGGACGGTGCCGTTGAGTTATCAGTGGCAGTTGGATGGAACGAATCTGCTGAACGGCGCCCGCATCAGTGGCGCAACCAACGCGACACTGACCATTACCAATGCGCAGACGAGCGACAGCGCAACCAACTACACGGTCATCGTCACGAACATCGCCGGGTCCGTGACCAGTTCCCCGGCCTTCCTGATGGTGCAAACATCGCCGGTATTCACCGTGCAACCACCGACGAACCAGTCGATGGCGGTGGGAGCGACGGCAACTTTTGCGATTACCGCCGTCGGGACGGTGCCGTTGCATTATTTCTGGCAGGTGACCGGGACGAACCTGGTGAATAGAGGCCGCATCAGCGGCGCAACCAACACTATGTTGATCATTACCAATGCGCAAACGAGCGACAGCGCAACCAACTACACGGTCATCGTCACGAACGTCGCCGGATCGGTGACCAGTTCCCCGGCGATCCTGTTGGTGACGAACATCCCGCCGGCGATCACCCTGCAACCGACGAACCAATTGGTCGGGGCCGGATCGACGGTGGACCTTGCCATCGCCGCCACCGGGACGGCGCCGTTGAGTTACCAGTGGCAGACGAACGGAACGGGCCTGCTGAATGGCGGCCGCATCAGCGGCGCGACCAACGCCACTCTGATCATCAGCAGCGTACAGACGAACGACAGCGGCGGCTACTCGGTCGTCGTCACCAATTTTGGGGGGTCGGTGACCAGTTCCATTGCCGGCCTGACGGTAGCCACATCGCCGGTGATCACAACGCAACCCATAACGAACCAGGCGATCGCGGTGGGGGCGAATGCGACCTTCATGTTGACGGCGGTCGGGACGGGGCCGTTGCATTACCAGTGGCAGACGACGAACGGGATAAACCTGGTAAACGGGAGCCACATCAGTGGCGCGACCAGCAACGTGTTGAGCTTCATCCAGGCGCAAACAACCAACAGCAACAATTACCGGGTCATTGTCACGAACATTGCCGGATCGGTGACCAGTTCCGTCGCGGCCCTTACGGTAACGAACATCCCGCCGGCCATCACGCTGCAACCGACAAACAGGGCGGTGGTGGCGGGAACAACGGTGACTTTGGCGGTCGCCGCCACCGGGACGCCGCCATTGCATTACCAATGGCAGACGAACGGGATCAACCTGGTGAATGGCGGCCGCATCAGCGGCGTGATCTCCAGCCTGCTGACCCTCAGCACCGCGCAGACGAATGACAGCGGCAGTTACTCGGTCATCGTCACCAATTTTGGGGGATCGGTGACCAGTTCCATTGCCGTCCTGACGGTGGCCGCAGCGCCGGTCATCCTCGTGCAACCAACGAACCAGACGGTGGTGGTGGGCTCGAACACGACCTTTGCGGTCAAAGCAATCGGGACGACACCATTGCACTTTCAGTGGCAGACAACGAACGGGACAGCCCTGGTAAATGGCGGCCGCATCAGCGGCGCGACCTCCAACCTGTTGACCATCAGCACCACGCAGACGAACGACAGCGTCGGCTACCAGATCGTCATCACCAATGTTGTCGGGTCGGTGACCAGTTCCGTCGCCGTCCTGACGGTGTTATCGTCGCCGGTCATCCTCGTGCAACCTACGAACCAGTCCATGGCGGTGGGCGCGACGGCAACCCTCGTCGTTGACGCAATCGGGATGGCGCCGTTGAGTTACCAGTGGCAGGTGGATGTCACGAACCTGCTGGATGGCGCGACCAACAACATATTGACGCTCACCGATGTGCAGACAACCAACAGCGGCAGCTACACGGTCACCGTCATGAACCCGGACGGATCGGTAACCAGTTCCAATGCGGTCCTGACGGTGACGAACATACCGCCGGGGATCGGGACACAGCCGGAAAGCCAGACGGTGTCAGCGGGATCGAGCGTGACATTCGTGGTCCTCGGGAACGGGACCGGAACGCCGCCTTTCTTCTTTCAATGGCAGATGGACGGGACGGACCTGGTGGACGGGCTGCGCATCGATGGCGCCGCCAATTACCAGCTGACCATCGCCGACGTGCAGGCGAACGACGCCGGAAACTACCAGCTCATCGTCACAAACTACGGGGGATCGGTGACCAGTTCCGTGGCGGTCCTGACCGTGGAACCACTGGTGCCGCCGCTGGGTTTCCAGGGCATCACGCCTGCGGGCGGCGGCAGTTTCATCCTGAGCGGCACCGGCGGCACGAGCAACGGCACCTATTACGTGCTGGCCTCGACCAATCTGCTGCTGCCGCTGGGGCTTTGGACGCCCATTGGGACCAATCAATTTGATGGTCTCGGCGATTTCATTTTCACCAACACGGCGCAGACCAACATACCGCAACAGTTTTATCTGTTGAAATACTGAAATCGCCGCGAGGCGCCGGCATTGGTTCCCACCTCCAGTTTTCAGTTGGCGGCCGCCGCGAATTTTGCTTTGCTATACGCATGAAATTTTTACGCACGACGGTTCTGACCCTTTTGTTGCTGGCCTTTTTGAGCGTGCCCGCGCTGGCGCAAACCAAGATCGGCACGGTGGACCTGCGCAAGCTGTTTGACGGCTACTGGAAAACCAAGCAGGCGCAACAGGCGCTCAACGATCGGAAGGTGCAGCTCGACCAGGATGACAAGGGCATGCGCGACGACCTGAAGAAGGGCAGCGATGAATATCAGAAGCTTTTGGACCAGGCGAATGACCAGGCCATTTCCGCCGATGAACGCGACCGGCGCAAGCAGGCCGCCGCTGACAAGCTGAGACAGTTGCAGGAATCCAAGAATGCCATTGACACCTTTGAACGCCAGGCGCAGGCCACCCTGGCCGAACAAGGCCAGCGCATGCGTGAAAACATTCTGACTGAAATCAAGGCCGCCGTGGCCACCCAGGCCCGGGCCGGCGGTTACTCGATAGTCGTTGATGCGGCGGCGGAAACCGCCAATGCCACCACCGCGGTGCTTTATACCAGCGGCGAAAACGATTTGACCGCCGCCGTCCTCAAACAACTCAACGCCGGCGCGCCAATCAGCGTTCTGTCCGCCCCGACGGTCTTGCCGGCGACACTGATGCTGGGCACCAACAAACCGTAGGCAGCCGGTTTCAACCGGCGCTGAGCCGTTGCACCGGTTTTTCGAAAAACAACCGGTGCGATTCCTCCAGCATTCCGGGAATCCGGTCGGCGAACGGACTGTTCCGCAGCGCCGTTTTCAAATCCAGCTCCCGGACCCTGGCCGCGTTCGTGCCGGGAAACCAGTGCTCCGCCTGCCCCAGCAGGTTGTATCGCATCCTGCCCCACGCCACCAGGTCGAGCGACTTGGCATAGGTCCACAGCCGCGCGATTTCCGACACGTTGACCTGCCCCGGCACGTCCTCGAAATTCGGCAGCCCCTCGAACCACCGCGCGCACCAGTCCGCGCCCAGCACCCGTTCCATTTCCGCGCGCAGCCGCCGCTCCACCGGCGCAATCGTCTCCGGGATCCGGTCGTAAAACTTCAACGCGGCAACGTGCTCGTCAAAATCCGACGGCCGCGCCACACCGCAACTCAACGTGTGAACCTCCGGGCGCCTCAGGCAATAAAGGTCGTTGAACACCATCGGCGACAACGGCGCACAGAGGTCCACCATCTTTTTTGACGGTTCGTAAAGCTTCCCGCCCTTGTCATTCGGGCTGATGATGAACACGCCCAGGTCCAGCCGGTGCGCCGCCGCCACCGCCGCCCAGTTCAGGTCGTTCACGAAATACCAGTGGACGTTGAGGTAATCAAACTCGCCGGTGTTCACCGTCTCGAGAATGACGTCCGTCGTCGCGTGCGTGGAAAAGCCGATGAAACGCGTCCGGCCCTCTTTTTGCAGCCGGCGCGCGACGGCCAGGCAGCCGTCCTTCCTCAACGACCAGCCGAGCAATTCCCGGTTGTTGATGCCGTGCAACGACAGCAAATCCACGTGGTCGAGCTTCAGGTGTTTCATCGAGGTCTCGAATGTTTCGAGAAATTCCCGGGCGGTCGCCTTCGGGGAGACCTTGGTCTGGACGATGATTTTGTCGCGGGGCAGCCTGGGCAGCACGTTGCCCAGTTGCATCTCGGAGGTGCCATAGCCGCGGGCGGTTTCGATGTGGTTGATGCCCAGTTCAATGGCGCGATGGATGCAGGCCTCGAGGTTTTCCTGGTTTTCCCGCGGGATGTCCTTCGGATCCGCATCCTGCCACTTGTATTGATAGCGCATCCCGCCGCAGGAAATCACCGGCATTATCAGCTCCGTCCGTCCAAAACGACGATATTTCATTGGAGCGAAAATAGGTCGGGCTGGCGGTGGTGGCAAGCGGGAGGACCAACTTTAATTCAAAAATCGCGCTTGCCTCATCATCCCCTGCCACGTATAGTCTCTGCTCTTTTGCAATAACGAATTTATGCGACGACCCAAAGGCATCAAAACGAAGAAGTCCGTGGCCAAACGTTTCAAGATCACGGCCCGCGGAAAAGTCCTGCGCTCCAGCGCGGGCCGGCGGCACCTGGCCCAAAGCAAGAACCCCAAGCGCCGGCGCAATCTGCGCGGCCTCACCGGCGTGGACCCGACCGACACGTATCGCATCACCCAAAACCTGCCGTTCAGCCACTGATTTCCCGGACCCCAATACCCAGACCCGAGACGCCAGAACCCAGACCCCGATTTTATGCGAGTTACCAACGCCCCCGCCTCCCGCAAACGCCGCACACGGATGATCCGCGCCGCCAAGGGCTTCCGGATGCGCCGCTCGAAACTTTACCGCTACGCCTCCGACGCCGTTGACCATGGCCGCCAGTACGCCTACCGCGACCGCCGCACCAAGAAGCGCATGTTCCGTTACCTCTGGCAGGCCCGCATCAACGCCGCCGCCCGCGCCGCCGGCCTGACCTACAGCCGCCTCATCGAAGGCCTGAAAGCCGCCAAATGCGCGCTCGACCGCAAGGTGCTCGCCGATCTCGCCGCCACGGACGCCGCCGCCTTCAACGAGCTGGTCAATGTCGCCAAAAACGCGCTGAAGGCCAAACCGGCCGCCACCCTGGCGAAGGCGTAATCGTTCCAGATTTTCAATTCCCAGGTTTCCAACGGGCGGCCGGCAAGGGGTCGCCCATTTTGCTTTTGGGGACAGAATTTACAGAATTGGCCAGGTTCAATCTGCCCGGCAGTTGCCCAAAAAGAATTCTGTAAATTTTGTTAATTCTGTCTCACCATTGGCGAAAGTTATGTCGCTGCTGAACGAAATTGAGCCCTTGAAACAAACCGCGCTGGCGGAACTGAAGGCCGCGCCCGACCTGGCCGCGCTCGAACAGACCAAGGGCGCCTGGATCGGCCCGAACGGCCGGTTCACCGCGCTGATGAAACAGCTCGGCACGCTCGCGAAAGAGGAAAAGCCCGCCGCCGGCAAACTCATCAACGCCGCCAAGGCCGAACTCGAGGCCGCGCTTGTCGAACGCCGCTCCGAACTCGAACTCAAGGCCGCCCTGCCCAGGGAACCGACCGATTTCACTTTGCCCGGACGCCGCCGCGCCCTCGGCAAACTCCATCCGCTCACGCAGGTGACCGAGGACATTGTCCGCAGTTTCCGCAAAATCGGCTTCGCCGTCGCCGACGGCCCGGAAATCGAGGACGAGTATCATTGTTTCGACGCATTGAACACCCCCGCCGACCACCCCGCCCGCGATACCCAGGACACGTTTTATCTGGCATCATCCTCGCCCGCGGGAGCGGGAGAGGGTGGCGCGGCAGCGCCGAATACTTCTCCCTCTCCTGGGGGAGAGGGCCGGGGTGAGGGCGAGCGTAAAACACTCTTGCTCCGCACCCACACGTCATCCGTCCAAATCCGTGTCATGAAATCGCAGCCGCCACCCGTGCGCATCATTGTCCCCGGCCGCGTCTATCGCCGCGACAACGCCGACGCCACGCACAATCCAACCTTCCAGCAGATCGAAGGGCTTTACGTGGACAAAGGCGTCACCGTCGGCGACCTCAAGGGCACGGTTGAGTTTGTTTTCCGCGAACTCATGGGCAGCGACGTGAAAATCCGTTTCCGCCCGCACTATTTCAGCTACACCGAGCCGAGCTTTGAGATTGATTTCACCAACGCGCTGGTGAAGAAGATGGGCAAGGACTGGCTGGAAATCGCCGGCTGCGGCATGGTGCATCCGCAGGTATTCGAAAACGTCGGCTACGATCCTGAAATCTGGACCGGCTGGGCCTTCGGCTTCGGCATCGAACGCATCGCCATGCTCCGCTACGGCATCAACGACATCCGGCTCTTTTACGAAAACGACGTGCGGTTTTTAAAACAATTTTAATCCGGTGGGGCGAGCGTCCCCGCGAGCCGTGCCGAAGCTCTGTCAGGAGCGGAATCAAAAACGAATGAACAACGCCGGTCAAATGCTAGCCACGGAGTGGCGCAAGAAAGTAGCCCACGGCGTCAGCCGTGGGTTGGACGCGTTGTTTGGACCAAGCTCCGTAGGAGCGGCAGAAAACACCGGTTCATTGGTAGCAAATTGTCTTTCGCCCTTCCAGGGCTTGAATCATTTTGTTCCGATTACCCACGGTTTGCACCGTGGGCTATTGTCTATCGCTGCTCCGCAGCAAAATTTATGAAAAACCCACTGAATCGCATCTCATTGTTTGCCGTTCTGGCCGCCGCAATGTTGCTCGCGACGGGTTGTCATTCTCCCAAACAAGCCTGCTGCTCAATGTCGGCGCCGATCTGCCCGATGTTGGTGTCGAATTGCCCGATGTCGGGAATGGCTTGCCCCGCCGGTGCCGTGGTGGCCCCGCCCACCAAGGAATCGCAGGCGGCGATGACGCCGCAATCCGCGCTGGCGGAATTGAAGGCCGGCAACGCCCGGTTCGTGGCCGGTCACCCGTTGGTCCGCAATCAACCGGCCGATGTCAAGGCCACCGCCTCCGGCCAGTATCCATTTGCCGTGGTGCTGAGCTGCCTGGACTCGCGCCAGCCCATCGAAATCGTCCTGGACCAGGGCATTGGCGACATCTTCAGCGCGCGCGTCGCCGGCAACGTGCTGAATGACGACATTCTCGGCAGCATGGAATTCGCCTGCAAGGTTTCGGGCGCAAAGTTGATCGCCGTCATCGGCCATTCCAATTGCGGCGCCATCAAGGGCGCCGTGGACAGCGTGGATCTGGGCAGCCTCACCGGCCTGCTCGCCAAAATCAAGCCGGCCATGGACCAGATCCCAGCCGACGTCCAGCCGCGCAATTCAAAGAATCTTGAGTTTGTGGACAAGGTATCCGAGGCAAACGTACATTTGGTCATGCAACAAATCCGCGAACGCAGCCCCATCCTGCGCGAGATGCTGGATAACGGCCAGATCGGCCTGGTCGGCGGCATGTACGACCTCTCCACCGGCGAGGTTCATTTTTACAGCAATACTGACAAATGAAAGTCACCCTTAACTGGCTCAAACAATACGTTGATTTCGACTGGTCGCCGGAGGAATTGACTGAGCGGCTCACCATGCTCGGACTCGAAGTCGAGGGCGTCCACAAGACCGGCGGAGAGTTCGACGGCATCGTCGTCGCCCAAATCCTCACGCGCGACCCCGTGCCCGGCTCGGACAAGCTCTCCGTCTGCAAAGTCAACGACGGCAAGGGCGAGCGCGTCATCATTTGCGGCGCGCAAAACCACAAGCCCGGCGACAAGGTGCCGCTCATCCTGCCGAACTTCGCCCTGCCGCTGAAGCCCGGCGACAAGGAACCGTTCGTCATCAAGGAACGCAAGGTTTTCGGCATCACCAGCCATGGAATGATGTGCTCCCATCAGGAACTCGGCATTGACCCGGAAAAAATCGGGCTTAAGCGCGAGGAGGGCCTGCTCATCCTGCCGCCGGACGCTCCCATCGGGAAACCATTTGCCGAATATCTCGGCCGTGCCGGCAGCGATGTGGTTTATGATCTGGAAATCACGCCGAACCGGCCGGATTGGAACAGCGTCGTCGGCATCGCCCGCGAAATCGCGGCGGCGACGGGTAACAAGCTACGCCTTCCCGAAATCCGAAATCCGGAATCCGAAATCCGAACTGAAAATTTGGTCTCTGTCCGCCTTGACGACCCGGACCTTTGTCCGCGTTACACCGCGCGCGTCGTCAAAGGCGTGAAAATCGGCCCCAGCCCCGACTGGCTCCGCTCGACGCTGGAAAAAGTCGGCATCCGCAGCATCAACAACGTCGTGGACGTGACGAATTACGTGATGCTCGAAATCGGCCAGCCGTTGCACGCGTTTGACTATCATCTTATTTCCCGCAGCCGCGTTTGTGAAAACGCGGACGGTTCACGATCGTCGAATCCGCCGTCTCATGACGGCGGCTGCAAGCCTACCATTGTCGTTCGCCGCGCGAAGGCCGGCGAGGAGTTCATCACGCTCGACGGCCAGAAACACAAGCTCACCACCGACAACCTCCTCATCGCCGACGAAGAAAAAGGCATCGCGCTCGCCGGCGTCATGGGCGGGCAAAATTCCGAAATCAAGGACAGCACGGTGGACGTGCTCATCGAGAGCGCGTATTTCTCGCCCACCAACATCCGCCGCACCAGCAAGGCACTGGGACTGCGCACCGACGCCAGCTATCGCTTCGAGCGCGGGGCGGACATTGAAATCAACGACTGGGCCAGCGCGCGTTGCGCCCAATTGATCCTGGAAACCGCCGGTGGCCAGCTCGCCGATGGCGTCGTGGACGCCTGCCCGCAACCGGTTGAACCCAAAGAAATCACGCTGCGCCACCAGAAGGTGAATGAACTCCTCGGCCTTAACCTGAAGCCGGAGGGAATCGAGTTTTATCTCGGCCAGCTCGGTCTCAAAACCGTCAGACGAAAGGCCCGGCCCGTCGGCGCGGAAACCGCCCCGGAACCGGTGACCTTCCGCATCCCGACGTTCCGCGTGGATTTGAAGCGCGAGGCGGATTTGATCGAGGAAGTCGGCCGGCTGTACGGCGTGGACCGGATTCCCGCCACCCCGCCGCGCGGCGCGATCGGGACGAATGCGTTTGATCCCATGCACGATCAGATTGCCGAGGCGCGAAGGATTTTGAGCGGGCTCGGCTTGCACGAAGCGCAGGGACAAACGCTCATCTCAAATGCAGAATGCAGAATGCAGAATGCGGAATTGGCGGTGCTGGCGAATCCGCTGAGTTCGGACATGGACGTTTTGCGGCTGAGCCTGCTGCCCGGACTGATTTATTCATTGCGGCACAATGTCAGCCATAAGAATTATGACGTGGCATTGTTTGAAGTCGGGCGCGTGTTTGCATCGGCTAACGGGAAATCACGCGAAGAACGCCGTGTGGCCATCGCGCTCACCGGCCAGCGTGCCCTGCCCTTCTGGAGCGGCGGCGAACGCGAGGCCAAATTCGATGCCTATGATTTAAAAGGCCTGCTGGAGGAATTTTTCGAACAGTTCGGCCTGCGGGGAATGACGTTCACGCGACGCGCGGAAAGCACCGCGTTATTTCTCGAATCGGCTACCATCTCGCTCGGCAAGAATCAAATCGGCGAATTTGGCCAGCTATTGCCTGTACTCGCGAAGAAATACGATTTGCGCGACGCCGTGCTGCTGGCGGAATTGAATCTCGATTTGTTGCTGGCGCGGCGGAATCCGGCCAGGTCCTTCAAGCCGCTGCCGCAATTCCCGGCCATCCGCCGCGACGTGGCGATGCTGGTGCCGGAAGCGACGACTCATGAAGCCGTCTTGCAGGTTGTGAAGCAGGCGAAACCGGCAAACCTGGAGGCGGTGGAATTGTTTGATGTGTTCCGCGGCAAAAACGTGCCGCCAGGGCAAAAGAGCCTGGCCTATGCCTTCACCTATCGTGCGGCGGACAAGACCCTGACCGACGCCGAAGCAAATGCGACGCAAGCCAAAATCGTGGACGCGCTCAAGACCCGGTTGCAGGCGACGGTGCGGGAATAATCCCTGCCTCTCATTTTCAACCATCAACCAGCGCGGCAGCACTAAGAACTGATCCGCTTCCGGGCCGCTTTCGTGGTTGCCCAGTCAATTTTGGGCAAGGTTACTTCGTTTTCCGCGCCGTTCGGTTTGGAAACCCGCTTTCGCCTTTGGACCGGACGTTTGGTCGCGGCGGGTGCCGGAGTTGGCTTGGGCCTTACCGAAGCCGCTGCCGATTGAACCTCGCTTGGAGCTCGAACCGCAACCGCAGGAGGCGCAACAACGGGCGCCATGACAGCGGGAGCCACAGCCGCCGAAGCCTCAGCCGCGGAAACCGCGACAGGGCGAGTCACGACAGTGGGAGCCGCAACAACGGGAACCGCGGCAGCACGAGTCGCCACAGCACGAGTCGCCACAGGGCGGGCGGCAACAGCGGGATGCTTCAGCAACAGGAGCTTCACTTGCCGGAGCTTCAGCAGCAGGAACGAAATCAGCAGAAGTGAGATGATCAGGAGCGATAGCAACAGGACCGACAGGATCGGGAATGACACAGCAGGTGCAGCAGCCCGAGCAACGGGAGCGACGGCAACGCGTGTCACCGCTGCCGGACTCACGGCAGCGGGCGCCACAGCAGCAGGAGTGGCGACAGCCGGAATGACGGGAGCCGGAATGACAGGAGCCGGAGCGACAGGAACGGGAACCACAGCAACAGGAGCCACGACAGCCGGAGCCGCCACCGGAGTTTTTGCCACCGGGGCGGTTTGCGGAGTCACCGCTTTTTGGGGCATCGGCGCAGTCACGTTGGTTGCGGACTTGACGGGTTGTTCCGCCACGGCCACGGAAGGCGTGTTTGTTGCCGGCAGCGACTGGATTTGCAAATCGTCCGGCTGGTTCAGCGATTGTTCCAAAGCCGCACGGGCGGCGGCCTGGGCTGGGTTGTCGGCGGCTCGGACGGAAATGACACTCGCACCCAGGACGACGCACAAACCCAGGGAGATTCTGATTTTCATGAAATTAGCCATCTTCACCCGCTTTTGCGAGCATCCCCGGGGCCAATTCAGTCTGTACCGGCTGCAAATGCAAGGCTGGTTCCCGCCTCTGTGTAAACGGCTGCCAAATCGCTGCTTGAGATGTTTGGGAACCAGTGACCATTCCGCTTTGGGAAAAGTTCATCATTTGAATCCCAACCTTGGCGAATGTCCAAATAACGTACACGGAAAGAAAAAAGCTGAAACAAAATGGGGACTTTAGCCTTTGGCCAGCGCGCTTGTGTGCAGCCGGTCGCGTGAGGCAACCTCTCCGAAGATGTTGTCCTTGAGTTGGAGGCTGTTGCCACAGTCATTCCAGCTTGATGGTGTAGACTTGATGCCTCTGGGTGGTGATGGTTTGCATCGGTTCGGCTGCGCCCGGGGTTCCACCTGGATTCATGGGCGTTTTCTTGTCAACGTTGATGTCATTCTTCATGTCGGCTTCAATGATCTGCCCCAGTTCCGGATCGAACCAGGCCACACCCTCGGAGACGCCATCACGGGGGTGATAGGTTGTCTCATCCCGCTTTGAATTTGGATCGGGTTTGACTTTCATGATTCCCTGAAGCACCAGACGGGCGCAATTGCGGTTCTCATGCATTTCCCAATTTTGGAAAACGATCTTGCAATCCCACACCTCGATACCCCAGCCGGTCACCGGATGTTCGATATGAGAAGACCAGGTATCGCCGGGTTGCACAGCCTGGTGCGGCAGGAAAGGGCTGGTGTTCGTCAACGCCTCGAAAAAGGCCGCGTTAAAAATATTCTGGATGTCAGTCGTGAGCGAGCCCGCCTGCGGGACGGACTTGATCCGCTGGAGCAGCTCAGCCACGCCTTCCAGGCGCTCGGCGTCGTTGCTGGTATTGAGGAAATAGCGGAGTTTGGAGCCGATGATTTTTCCGAACACCGCAGCGACTCCGTTGGTTTGGTCCGCTGCTGATTGGTTCGTCGAATCATAATCCAGTATCGTGCGGTCTCCTATTTTAATGCCCATCCGGGCGCTGAGGAATTCCAATTCCAACTCACGTATGCCGTCGGGAGTTTTCCGCACCACCGTAAGCCCATATTGAGTTCCTATTGAAATGTCTTCATTGACCGTGTTGGCCCGGCCCTGGAGGAGGAAGGCCGTGTTCTGTTTCAGATCGCAGTCCTTCACGTAGCGTTGGCCGGGCAGCCACTTTTCTTTCAGCTCCACCAAGCCCGCCGACGGCGGCTCCGAGGCCGTGCCCTCGTCCTGGCGCGACAAGACGAGCACGCCCTTCTCCACCTGGTAACGGAGGCCGACCGGTTTAAGAACCTGCTCCAAAGCCTCATTGCAGGTCTTGCCTTCGATGACCACGTTCCGCACCCACTGGCGGCAAAGCGGGTCGGTTTGGGCATGGGATTTCTGCCAGTCATATCTCAGGCCCACCTGCTCCGCCAGACTCTGAACAATGTCCTGCACGCTGGCTTGCTCGCTCTCATACTTTACCTTGCTTCCCAACCGGGTGTCGGCAGCCGCTTTTTCCTGGCGCCCGGCACCCGCTTCGCCACGCAGTTTTGACCCTTTGGCACAAATCGTCAGATTGGAAAATACGCCATCGCTCGGCAAACCCGGATCACCATAGACTCGAACCCCAATGAAACCGGAGGCGAAGGTCGAATCGTTGGTCTCCAAAACCGTGATGTCGTTCCAACGAACCTCAATGTGCGGACCCTTGGCAACTACGGTGAGTTTTGCCGTCTGGGGCAGGCCTCGTCTTGTGAATGTGGCAACGTCTGATTCATCCCCGGATATTCTTTTTCTCAATTGAATGTGGCTGCCGTTGTCCGCGGCCCAAGGCGTGCCATCGGGCGCGAAGCAGACGACGTAGCCATTATCGGCATCCTGCATGCGGAACACCAGGTCGGCGTCGCGGTTGGTCGTATTGACAATTGCCGAAATTGTGACGTCGCCATATTGCCGGGTGGAAGCCAGGATGCTGTCTCCCGTCGTGGTGTGCCCGGTGAACACGTGGTTGGTCCAATTCCATTGGTCAGCGGTGCCACTCAAAACCGACCAATCTCTGGGAATGCCCTGAATGCGAATGGTTTCGTCTGGGTTGTAGAGAAGGATGGCCGTCATTCCCGCCATCAGCAACACACAGGAACTGATGATGATTGCCGCTTTTGCTGTTGTCGATTTCATAGTTTTCGCTGCTCCTTTTTCTGGAGTTGAAGCCGGGCCGCCGGTCGCCGGTGACGGCAATGGCCGGGTTTCAGGCGATTGAACAATCGTTTCCACCATCGTCTTGACTTCGCTGACTTGCTGGAAGCGGAGCTCGGGCTTCTGTTGCAACGCGCGCAGGACAACTTCATCCAGACGCACGTCAATTTGAACTTTCGCCGATGGCGGTTCGATGCGTTTGCCGGGCAATTCGCCGGTGAGCATCTCGTAAAAAACAACACCCAATGAATAAATGTCGGCCCGGCTGTCCACGCGCTGCGGATCGGTCTTCTGTTCGGGCGCGCTGTAGCCGGGCGTGCCAACGGCGGTTTGCGTGACGTTTTCCGGCGCGGCGGTTCCTCCGCCTTTGCCGGCGGCATCCACCGCTCCCAGCATTTTGGCGATGCCGAAATCGGCGACCTTCACGCGGCCATCCTTGTCGAGCAGCAGGTTCTCCGGTTTGATGTCGCGGTGGACGATGCCCCGGTCATGGGCCAGTTGCAGCGCGTCGCACAGCGGCGGCACGATGGCCAGCGCCTCTTCCGGCGTGAACTTTCGCATGCGCAAGAGCTGGCGCAGATTCACGCCATCCACGAATTCCATGAGCAGGAAATAAAACCCGCCCGCCTGGCCGAAGTCATAAATGGTGACGATGTTCGGGTGGCTCAGCGCAGCGAGGGCCTGCGCCTCGCGCGTGAAGCGTTCGGCAAACTGCGCGTCGCGCACGCGCTCCGGCGCCAGCAGTTTCAGCGCAACGATGCGGTTCAGGGTTTTCTGCCGCGCCTTGTACACCACGCCCATGCCGCCACGACCGAGACATTCGAGGATTTCCAACTGCGGAAAAAATGGCGCGAGCTCCTCCGGCGCGAGCGTTTTCCGCGCCTCGGCCGGCTCCACGCCCGCCTGTGTTGGCGCCATCGCCTCGGCCATCAGGCAGCGCGGACACAGGCCAGACGTGGCGGCCGAAGGCAGTGTCGCGCCGCATTTGGGGCAGGAATTCGAAGATGTTGTTGGCTCGCTCATACAATGTCCTGACGTGACGGGGTGGTTTGGTTACCAACATTATTCTCAACTTCCCAGGGCGGCGAACAGCGATCGCATCTCTGCCTCGACCAGGCCGGGGTCATCGAGCGTGCCGGCCACTTCCGCCTTCAGCAACTGGCGGAAGCGCCGTTTCAACCGATGCACCGCAACCTTCAGCGCGTTCGCGTTCATGCCGCAACCGGCCGCCAGCGCCGTCTGGTCGCCACGCGCGGCATCGCCGGTGAGCCACGGTTTGACCTGCTCGAAGAAATCCGCGCGGCCCTCGGCGGCGCATTCGCACCGGAGCGCTTCCAGCGCGTGCGCCACCACCGTCAGCGCCCATTGCCGGTCAAAGGCGGCATCGGGTGACAACACGCCGGCATCCGGCACCGAACGGGCCTCCGTTTCATTGAGCGAAAGGTTTTCCACTCCGCCGCCGCGTTTAAGCCGCTGCGACGCCTCGCGCTGATGCGAGAGGAAGTGCTTCACCGCGCCGAGCAGGTACGAACGGAACCGCCCGCGCTCCTGCTCGGCGCGGGCGATGGCTCCACCCGCCAGCATGTGGGCGAAAAAGTCGTGCGCGAGTTCGCGCGCAGCATCCGCATCCCGCAACTCGCAGCGGAGGAAGGTGGCCACTGGTTCGTAGTAGGCGTTGCACAGTTCGGCCAGGGCGTGACGGCCTTCCGGCGAGTCGGCTTTCGCCCGGCTGACCTGCGTCCAGCGCGTTGTGCGAAAATCCCCGCCCGGCGCCTCCGGCGGTGGCTGGCACGGCGTCGGTGATGTCGGTTCAGCGGTCATTGGAATCCGGGCAAATCCTGCCACAGCTGCCTGACGGGTTAAACGGGAAAGGTTACCGTATTCTGACTGCGCCCTTTGGCCTTCAGCCATTAGCCTTTCGACGATGGGTCTTCCATTTTCGGTTTGTGAATAATGTGGATAACTTTTTCTCGACGGGTGCAGCATTGGACGTAGAGTCGGACCAATCAGAGGGCTGGCTGTATGCACAGCCCGAAAAAATGAAGAGGGCCGGAGCAATCCGGCCTTCTTTATTTACTGGGAATATTCATTGATCATGGGTGCCGATCCAAATGCAGTAAGCGCCCCGCTGGAGAAGACGGCGCTCCTGCTCAACGTGCCTGAACGCGGTAATACCTGGTGATATTGGTCGCAGCGCCGCCGTCACCCAAAACCATCGTCCCGCCCGTGCCGGGCAGAGCCGGGCCGATGTTGGCCCAGGTCGAAGCGGCATCGAGCGTGGTGCGGTACTGAAGCTGATAACTCCAGTTGGTCGTGGTCGAACAATTGATTTGGACGTTTGAAGTATTCACCGAAATATGGGTGATGCCGAAAGCCGGCGGAGTTGGAACGGAAGCCGGGTTCAGTGGATCCGTTCCCGCCAAAAATTCGGTCAGGTTCGAAACCCCGTCGCCGTCCGCGTCGTCCGTACCGCGCGAATTGTCGCTTACCCGCCCCAGTGCATGGCCGAAATAAGCCAGCCGCCACCAGTCGGGAATTCCATCGGTATCGCTGGACACGTCGGCGATTTTGCGGACCTGCACGCCGGAGACGCGGGCATTGTCCACCACCGGCGTGAAAAGGATTTGCAACTGGGCATTCGTCACCGCGTTGGTGAAAACGCGGCTGATGGGGATGTTCTGTCCGCCGGCCGCGGCAAAAATATCGAAGTTGGTCAGCACCTGCCGGCCTTGAATGAAGGCGTTGAATACGCGTTTCCCCGTGCCGCTCCAGTAGGTTTCAGCCTCCAGCAGCGTGATTTCGTAAATGCCTTCGGGGCAATCAAACTCGTAATAAAACCCGCCGCTCGACGTGCTGTATCGCTCCCGCTGGTAAAGCGATTGCGCGCCGGTGCAAATGCCGCTGATGGAATTCGCCAGATAACCCGTCGTGCCGCCGGAATAACCAAACGAGCCGAAGCTGTAAGCCGTGTCCTTGAGCCAGACGTTGCCGGCGCAGTCGGTGACATTCGCCGGATTGCCGCCGCTGACCCGCTGAAGATAACTTCCCGGCACATTGAAAAAACGGACGCCCACTGAGTTCGTCACCGAGAGATTCCCCGACGAATCCGTCGCGCGGGCGGAAATCTGGTGCGGGCCGTTCAGAAAATTCGAACTGTTCAGGCTCGCGCTCCAGGACGTCGTGCCGCTCGCCGTCTGCCACCCGCCGTTGTCGAATTGAAACTCCACTTTGGCCAGGGCGAGGTTGTCGGCGGCGGTGCCGGCAATGGCCAGGTTGCCGGCGATCACCGCGCCGTTTGTTGGCGTTTGCAGCACGATGGACGGCGGCGTCACGTCGTGAACCGTGCTCGCCGCGGTGGTGAATTTCAATTCATACGGCGCGAACATTGCCTTGCCGGAAAGTGCGTCCGCTGCGGTGTTGGTGACCCGCACAATGATGTTGGTCAGCCCGGCCAGACCCGCGCCGCCGGGAGTGAACGTGACCGTGTCGTTGGCGGGCGACCAGCTGAACGTGCCGGCGACCGCCGGGCTGATGCTGAAGGCGTTCTGAACGCTGTTCGTGTCCATTGGCTTGCTGAATTGCAAAACAATCGGCGACCACGTTGGCATGGCGGTGACGCTATGGGGGGGATAATTGGTGGTGACGACGGGATCGAGCGGCAGCACCTGGGATTGCGCGATGAAAATTTTGGCGGTGGTGGAGGGGATGGAAATCACCGGCGTCTGCGACGCTCCGGTGATCGAAATGATTTCGTTGGGGTTCAGCAGGTTGACGAGCGCGGTGCCGGGCGCGTAAATCGTCCCGCAGTTCGGCACGGATTGCGTGGAACCGGCAGTGTTGCAGATGACGAACACTTCCTGCGTACCGAGCCGCCGCGAATAAGCCAGGAGCCCCGGACCGGAAGCATTATTTACCTGGCTGACCTGCGTGCCCAGCGACAGCGCGGGATAAAGCCGGCGGAAATTATTCAGCTGGGCGACGAGTTGAAAAAACGGATACGTCATGTTGAAACTGTCCACGCCCACGAGGCCGGCGTCTTTGAACTGTCCGGCAAACATGTCCTCGCGGTCATAGGGATCCGTGGCGCCGTTGAATGCCTGCTCGGTGCCGTAATAAAGGCACGGAATGCCGCGCGAGGTGTAGAGAAACGCGAGGGCGACGGCGAGGCGGTTCGTGGTGCTGGAATTCAAAAAGCGCGGCTGATCGTGGTTGTCGAGGAAGGTCACCAGGCGCGTTTGTGCGTTGGTGTCGTAGTTGGCCGCAACGCTGGCGTAATGACTGTCAATCTGGCTGGTGGCCCCGCTGGCCGCGCCAAACACGCTGCCCACGAGGAAATAGAGCGGGTAATCGAGGACCGAATCCAGCATGAACGCGCCGCCGCTTTGCGTGCCGGTGTAGGAACCGCAGAGCGTTTCGTCGCTGTCATAAACTTCGCCGAACATGAAAAAGTTCGGCTTGGCGCTATTGGTTGCGGCGAAGGTGTGGACGGCCGGACACCAGCTCTGCCAGAAACCATTTTCAATGTGTTTGACGGTGTCAATGCGGAAGCCATCAAAGCCGGCCTGCTGAATCCAGTATTGATAGATCGCGGCCATGTTGGAGCGGACGTAGTCCGACTCGGTGCGGAAATCGTCCAGTCCGGAAAGTTCCCCCAATTGGTAATGCTGCGGGGTGTTGTAATCCGGAATGGCGCCGTTGTTGTGAAAGAGATTGGTCAGGGCGTTGTTGGCCGCGGTGTAAGTCGAATTGTAAATGTCAAACGGCGGCGCATAGGTGATCGAACTGCTGTACTTCAGCGTGTAGCCGGCCGGCGGGGCCAGGAAACTGGCGTAACCGGGATCGGTGCTGTAGATGAGATCATCACCGTGATTGCAAACGATGTCGTCAATCACGAGCAGTCCCCGCGCGTGCGCCGCCGCGACGAATTGTTGCAAATCCGCGAGACTGCCCCAATGTGGATCCACCTTGTAAAAATCGCGGCCCGCGTAACCGTGGAACTGGCCATGCCCGTTCAACACCACCGGCGAAATCCAGATGGCCGTCGCGCCCAACGCCTTGATGTAATCGAGCTTTTGTTCGACGCCCCTGAAATCGCCGCCATGCACCGACGTGGTGCCGATGGCGCTGTAATTCCCGTCGGCATTGTTGTTGGAGGGGTCGCCGTCGAAGAAACGGTCGGTGACAATCTGGTAAATGCTTTGCGCCTGCCAGAAGCCGTTGGAAACCGACTGGGCGAAAACCGTCGTCACCCGGTCCAGGCTGGCGGCAGCCAGGATAAAAATGGCCAGCCACAGCGAGGCGGGGTTGCTGCGGAACGTCGGTTTGTCGGGGCGTATTTTCACGGCGACTGATTACGGCTGCCCCATGCCGGACGACGATTTAAATGATCGAAAGAACTGGCTGGTTCGTTTTTCAAATGGGACACAACTACAGCAGGATAATTCAAAATCACCCCATGCGTAACCGCATGTTTATGTATTGTTTGACGAAGCGCGACTCAGCGTATTCCGGTCTGGAACAGGCCGGATTTGAACCGCGAAAAACGCGAGCCGCTCGAAAATTTCCAGGTCGCAACGAACGCAAAGGTGGGGCGACGCTCCTGACGAGCCGTTCTAACCCCTTGGTGCGGCGAAGCGAACACGGCTCAACTGTCAACCGGCTTCGGCGTGGCTCAGTTCGCTGAAGTTGTGTCGGTCGCGGATTGCGTGCTGCTGCGCGATAAAGGCATGCCCGGCGGGCAGGATTTCTTCAATGACACATCGGTCGGGATCTTTGCCAAACTTTTGGTCGCTTAATTTTACCAGTTGTTCCTTGACCAGCCCTTGAACGATTTCTGCCGAAAATCCGCATTCCGCCAAGGTTGGCCGCACCCCAAAATACAGGATATCCCGAAGGCGGATGAGCGTTACCAGTTTATCGTTGGCTATCATTGGTTATCCCGATCGGGACTTGCACACCGGGACCAACATCGCATCCTTTTGATGTGTAACCAATGGGGTGTTCACCCCATACAAAAGGCTGAGGGCTGAACGCTAAAGGCTGAAACAAAATCGGAACTTTAGCCTTCAGCCTTCAGAATTTAGCCTTTGGCCATCGCGGCATTGACACCGATAAATCTTCGACGCATAGTCGTATCAATGAAAACCCGGCTTAAATTCAGCCTTGTCCTTTTGCTCCTGCACGCTCTGGCCGCTCCGGCGGCGATTACGGTGACGAACATCGCTCAAGGGAGCTCAAGTTATCACAGTTTGTTTCTCAAATCCGACGGCAGCCTGTGGGCGATGGGACAGAATACTTCTGGCCAGTTGGGCGACGGCACATCTAACTGGTATTATAATTGTACCAACAAGCCTGAAGAAATCGTTGCCAGCAATGTCGTAGCTATTGCGGCAGGAGTGGATCATAGTCTGGTTTTGAAATCCGATGGCAGCCTGTGGGCAATGGGGTACAATATTTTTGGCCAGCTTGGTGATGGCACCAACAATGGCACCAACCGGCCCGAAGAAATCGTTGCCAGCGATGTCACGGCCATTGCTGCGGGTTACCAATTCAGCTTGTTTCTCAAATCCGATGGCAGCTTGTGGGGAATGGGTTGGAATGGTTTTGGCCAGCTTGGTGATGGCACGTTCAACGACACCAACCAACCAGAAGAAATCGTTGCCAGTGGCGTCACGGCCATTGCGGCTGGAGACCAACACAGTCTGTTTCTGAAATCCGACGGCAGTCTTTGGGCCATGGGATGCAATGTATTAGGTCAGCTCGGCGACGGCTCGGGGAATTATATGACCAATCAGCCCGAAGAAATCGTCGCCGGCGGCGTCATGGCCATTGCGGCAGGAGGAGGATCCTATAACGGATATGCACACAGCTTGTTTCTCAAATCTGACGGCAGTCTGTGGGCCATGGGAAATAATTCTTCCGGCCAGCTTGGCGATGGCACATACAACGACACCAACCAGCCAGAAGAAATCGTTGCCAGCAATGTCGTGGCCGTTGCCGCGGGAGCATTTCACAGTTTGTTTATCAAATCCGACGGCAGCCTGTGGGCGATGGGAAATAATATTTATGGCCAGCGTGGCGTTAACACATTCAACAGCACCAATCAACCCGGAGAAATCGTTGCCAGCAATGTCGTGGCCATTGCGGCGGAGGCGCAGCACAGTCTGTTTATCAGATCCGATGGGAGTTTATGGGGAATGGGTTATGATAATTGTGGCGCGCTTGGCGACGGTTTTACTGACCCCCAGCCTCCTTACGGTGCATTCACGCCCGAGCAAATTTTTCCGCCGCCGCCGCCAGTTTTAGCACAGACCGTTTCCAACACCGATTTGCAATTTATGGCTGCTTGCGGGTTCGGTGGGAATTTTTATCTGCTGGCCGGCACCAATTTCGCCCAGCCCTTGAGCCAATGGACGCCAGTTTGGACGAATACAATCAGGTATCGCTGGAACAATACCTTTTCCGCGACGCTCACCAACGCCATCATGTCCGGCAGCCAGCAATTTTACATCCTGCAATCGCAATAAATCTGGCCATACCTTCAATACCCCGATAAACGGCTCCTGCAAAAGCCTGATCCTTCGTGGATGGCGCTGACAATCTGCGCACGTCGCCCAGCAATATCGTCAATTTTGCCGCCGGCCGAAAGCAAAGGCCCGCGAGGGCAGGGAGAACGGGCGCGAGTGAGTCCACATCCTGCGTGATGAGCACCAGCATGTCGTCGGGCAGGATCAGTTCCGCGCTTCCATCCTCCTTGATGGCCTTGACGTGCTCGCCGGAACGGCGCAATATCGCCGCCATGCTAGGGTTTGATGGAGCTTGCCGCGTGGCGCAGCTTTACGCGGATTTTACGCGAGATTTTCGGGCCATGCCGAAGGGCCAACCGATCTTCCCACAAATTGAAATACTAAAATACTAGGAACCAACCCGTTTACAGCCCCGCAAAAGGCCTCCTGGAGCGAACGAATAAATGGCGGCGGTGGCGGCGGTGGAACCGGCCAGCAGGATCCAGATCAACTTCTTGCGCGCTTTCAATTGAACCCGGTTGATCAACGCCCATTGAATCCAGTGAGGTGCGCGGGCCTTCACTTTGGGATCGTCGCTGTCCAGTGCGTTGAACGTGTCGAAGAGCCCTCCGGCCACCGGACTGAGCACGCATCCCCACAGGGACGTTTGTATTCCCAGGACGACGGCTGTTTTCCAGCTCAAACCGCTCAATTTATAGTTGATCACAGTTCCGGGCAGGCTCAGCACAAAACCATAGGCGATGTCCGTGAAAAACACCGCCAGACAGCCCGGGATGGAGCCGCGATCATAAATCCCGATCGTCTTGAGAATGAGGTCACGGCCATCGCTGTAGGTGCTCGAGGTGCCGATCGCCGACCACGCATTGGCCAACAGGCGGCTGACGGCTCCGCACCCCGCGCCCGGGTGAACAAAATACATTTCCGCGAGGGCGATGTAGGGATTGTGCAGCGATTGGCCGGCAAAGTTGACCCAGTGCCGGCGCGAGCGGAGCATGCCCGCATAATAGTTCCATAATCGCGACAGCCCTGCGCGGCAGGTTGCGGACAGCCTTCCGAAGCTCTCGTTCAACGGAAAATCCCCCATTGCTGAACACGCTATCGGGAGGTGCTTCAGAGTCAAGACCGGCCGCGCGATTGCGGTTGCCGACTGGCGGCACGGAATAATTGAGACCACGCTGAAGGCTGAAACAAAAACGGAACTTTAGCCTTTTCCGGAATCCTGTCACCCGTCACTTGTCACTTGCCCCCCATCGGCCACACGCTTCTTCATGCCCGTCGGCATGTGAATAACTATGGATAGACGGGCAAGGAGGTCGGCGTATAATGGCCGTTAATCAGTCGGAAAAACTTGGCTTCATGGAACCCTATGCAAACGAATTGCACATACCCACTTCGTGCTGCGTGTTGTTTGTTTGGCGGAATGATCATGCTGATCGCCGCCAGCTCGCAGGCACAATACACTTATACAACGATCGATGATCCCTTGGCCACCCTGGGCACCACACCGCTCGGCATCGACGGCAACAACATCGTTGGAACTTACCAAAACAGCAGCGGTAATTTTGGTTTTCTCTACGATGGGAACAACTATACGACACTGGCTTTTCCCTCAAGTCTCGACACCATAGCTGCTGGCATCTCCGGCAACACCATTGTCGGGTATTCGGGCCAGAGAGGTTTCCTCTACAATATCAGCGCTGCCACCTATACGACACTGAATAATCCATCCGGCGCCAATGGCATTACGCCCAATGCCATCTCCGGCAACAACGTCGTCGGGACGTATTGGTATGGCAGCGGGGGCAACGGTGCGGGTGGTTTTGTGTACAACATCAACACGGCGAGCTATACGCTGTTGAATGCTCCATCAAGCATCCAGACTTTTGCCTACGGCATCGACGGCAACAATATCGTTGGCTCTTATTACAGCACTAGCGACCAGTATCGTGGCTTTCTGTACAATATCAACACGGGCAACTATACGACGCTCAATGATCCCTTGGGTGTGTATGGCACCGAGGCTTTGGGAATCTCCGGCAACAACATCGTCGGGCATTACTTTGACAGTCACAACCAGTATTATGGCTTTCTGTATAACATCAGCACGGGCAACTATACGACGCTGACTGATCCCTTGGGTGTGTATGGTACCAGTACCACGGGCATCTCCGGCAACAACATCGTCGGAGAATATAGCCCGTATAGCGGATATTTTACAGGTTTTGAGGCCATCCTTGTTCCCGAACCCTCAACTTTTGGGTTGCTGGCCGTCGGTACAACCGCACTCCTCATCCGCCGCCGCCGCAATTAGTTCACGTCACTTGTCACTTGCCACTCGTTACCCCAGCGTCTTGACTCGCGCGCCGGAACGGCGCAGTATCGCCGCCATGCTTGGGTTTGATGGAGCTTGCCCCGTGGCACAGCTTTACGGGGTTAAGCCGCGTGAGGTGGAGTCTTTTACGCGGCCTGCCACGTGGCGCAGCTTTACGTGGACAGCCGGGTTGCTTCAAAGGCTGAAGGCCAAAGGCTAAAGTTTATGGCAGAATGGGAAATCAGGTTTCAACGCTTCACGATTTTATTTCGAACTTCAGTTTGAGGATATCACAAACTGTGACATCCTTGCCATTACATCAAATTTGATGTTGATTATTTATGGAGTTCACGGTAGGGTTTTATGTGACTGCTGGCGGACGGGTGCCGGTGCAGGAATTCCTGGATGAACTCAAGCAAAGTAATCCGGGCGATTTCGTGGCGGTACTGGCCGGATTGGCGAAGTTGCGGAATCGCCAGTATCACCGCGAACCGCTGTCCAAGGCGCTCGGCGGGGGCCTGTTTGAACTCCGCCACGTTGGCAAATTGAACGCCCGCGTGCTGTGGTTCTTTGTGAAAGGCCGGCGCATCATCGCCGTCCACGGCATTCGCAACAAAGGCCAGGCCATCCCGGTCCGCGACCTCGACATCGCGCGGGAACGGATGGGCGACTGGCAGGACCGGTTTGAAACATGAAAACGAATTTCGACGTTTATCTGGAAGAGCAACTGAAGGACCCGGCGTTTGCCGGGCGGTTTGCCCGCGCGGGGGAGGCGTGGGACGTGGCGTTGCAGATTGCGGTGTTGCGGGAGCAGGCCGGTCTGACCCAACGCGACCTCGCCAGGAAACTCAAGACCTCGCAGCAGCAGATCAGCCGGCTCGAATCCCCGTCTTACGAAGGCCATTCGTTGAGCATGTTACGCCGTGTGGCCGAGGCCCTGGGCGCCACCGTTCACGTCGCTTTCGAAACAGGCAGTCAAAATGCCCCCATGGTCCTGTCGGAATCCAAAATCCCGTACCGAACTGGAAAGCAAAGGCCGAAGAAGTGATTTTGTGTCAATACTAAGGACTGACCCGTTTTAAGGACTGACCCGTTTTCGTTTTTGTTTTCGCGGTATCCCAAATAATTACCAGCGACCGAATCATGCGCAAGTTGGACGAAGCTACCGCCGCTGTGTCAGTTACTTCTTACCGCTGGTTGTACAGCAGCGTTTGTGTCAGACGAAGTGAATATGGCGCAGCCGAAAACACCACCGGCCATCTTTCCTGAATGCGCCTGGAATTTGACGGTCATTTTACTCCTGCCCTGTGTTAATTCGGTCGGAATGGAATATGTCTCTTCATAGAATTCGCCCGGTTTGTTGTTGTCCAACTTTACTGTGGCCAGCTTTTGGCCCGCCACGAGGATATCGAATTCGCGTCCTCCGGTGTCGCCGCCCCAATACCTGACGCGCAATTCTTGCGGCTGACCAGGATGCACTTTCAAGTCCCATGAAAACCAACCGCCCTCGGAAGCATCGCGCCAGCGGCTGCCGTCTGTCCCGGTGCTGACCCCCTGAAACCCGTGGGCGCGCTCGCTTTGCTCATGACCAGGAAGGACGCGATCAACCGTGCGGGCCTTCAGCGCTTGGTAATCAGCCAGGTTCTTTTGCCACTCGGCAGACGTAAACGCATTCCAGTAAACCACGTATTTGCGATTCCCTTGCATGGCATGGATCGGCTCCAGCGTCACGTCGTGGGTGTTCTCCAAACTCAAACGTAGAATTTGAGATGAGCCGCTGAAATTGCAAGGCTGGCCGGGCACGGCTTTGAGTCCGGAGGTCAAATTGCCCTCCTCGTTGATGATGGCTGGGCACGCCCCCTCCGGGTCTTCTTGCGACTCCGCGCAGAGTACCAATGGGCCGTACATCAAGGCTACCCGATGAGGGTTGTCGCGAAAACCTTCCGTTCGAAGGCTGAATGGCATGTTGACCTCCACCGTGTCGCCATTGTTCCAATTCCGTACGACCACGGCATAGCTTCCAGGTTCGCTATCGTCGGCCTCCTTTACGCCGTTAACTCGAATTTCAAAACCAGAGGTTGCCCAGTACGGATGCCGGATTTGGAAGCGAAGCTGAATGGGCTTCTCGCAGGCAAATACAAACCGCGTGCGTCCTTGTTCGGGATATTTCGTCTCTTGGCGCAAAACCAAGCCGAGAGCAGGCCAGCGTAATTCCGAGGCGATGAACAGATTTGCAAACAGCGCCGTTTGCCCCTGGTGAAAGAAAATGCTGTCGCCGTACTTCGCATGGTTCTCGACTCCCGTGCCAGTGCAGCACCAGAAGCTGTCCTCGGGAGTAGAGTACTCTTTCTGACCGGAGGCCAGGGGAAGGAAATAGCACATCATTCCAGTCATGGGATTTTGTGAGGCGAGGATGTGGTTATACAGTGCCCGCTCGTAGTAATCGGCGTACTCCGCCCGGGGTTCCCAAGAAAACAAGTGCCGCGTCAATTTGAGCATGTTGTAAGTGTTGCAGGTCTCACACGTATTGGGACCAAGTGCCTCTGAAAGTTTTTCTGGCGCTGTGAACATCTCTCCCAGGCTGTTGCCGCCAATCACATAAGAACGTTTTTTGACAACGGTGTCCCAAAAAAACTCCGAGGCGGTCTTGAGCCAGTCCTGGCCGGTTAACTCGTATTCGCGCGCTGTGCCGACGAATTTCGGAATTTGGGTGTTGGCGTGTTTGCCGGTGAGGTTGTCTTCCCGGTTTGAAGCCGGGCCGATCACTTCCATATGATTGAACCGCATCGCGAGCTGGAGATACTTTTCTTCGCCGGTGATGGCAGAGAGGTTCGCGAAAGCCTCATTGATGCCGCCGTGTTCGATCGCGAGCATCTTCTGCATTTGATCATCGGTTAGCTTGTCGGTTCCGGTCTTCGCCCAATCGGCAAGCCGGTGGGCCACTTGAAGGGCTTGCGCGTTGTCACAATACACATACGCGTCCAACAGGCCAGCTATGATCTTGTGGATTTGGTACCATAATCCCAGTGGGGCTTCGCCGCGGGTCGTGAAATTGTCGGGCTTGGTATGTAGGTAGCCAGTCCCCAATTTCGCCTGGCACTCACTGAAACCGTTCACCACTCGGTTGACGTTTTCTTTGAGACGCTCGTCGCCGGTGCTGGCGTACATCATCGCGCAAGCGGACAGGTAGTGCCCCACAAATTCAGCACAGCTTACGCGACCCGGAGTCATCCAGCCGCCATAGGGCTTGGCTGTGGAAGGCAAACCCGCGTTAAGTCGGAAGCTGTGGAGCAACCGGTCCGGATCAAGTGATAAAAGATATGCGTGGTCCAGCTCCATTGCGTGCTGAAAAGGGCCTTCCAGTAGCCGCACGTTTTGTAAAGGGAACGGTTCTGCCTTGAGCGCCACGACGGGCACCACCTTAATTTTGCTGGTCTCCGCACCATCCGCGCAACATCCCACTTGACCGTGACTGGCCGCCAGCCAAAGCAGCACGGCGAGACTGATGGAGCGAATTGCCGAAAAAGTCAGCCTCCTCCAAGACACATTGGAATTAAAACCGTCCATTCTGATGGTGGTTTATCCATATCATATTTCTTGGTGCGAGCAAGGGGCTTTTCAATTACCTCAGTCCCGTATTTCTTCAGCCGGATACGACGCAGGCACCTACAAATATTACATTGTGCCCGTGGACGGCGCTGACAATCCGCGCACGTCGCCCAGCAATATCGTCAACTTTGCCGCCGGCTGAAAGCCAAGGCCAAGCTGGTGGAAAGTAGGAGACGAGGCCTGCCGGGGCGTAGCATTGGTGCGAAGACCGGTCACGAGTCTGGGTTCGGAACCGGGAAGTAGGCGAGCCTCCCCACGTCGGCTCCTACTGGGGACTTGAGCGGCTTGGCCACAGGTATTGCCTTCAAACTTTAGAATTTGGCCTTCAGAATTTAGCCTTTGGCGCAGCACGCTTGACGTGCTCGCCGGAACGGCACCATGTCGCCGCCATGCCAGCCGCGTCAAAACCTCAGCCGGTAGAAGGAAGTCCCATTGGTCATGGGAATGGGGATGATGTTCAGCGGCGGAGTTGCCAGGATGTTGCTCAGGAGTGTGCCCGTAAAACCGTTCACCAGGTTTGTTGTGCATTCGATGGAGAAATATTCGCCGGTTGCACTGGACCAGGTCAGATTCGCATATCCCGCCTGGGCGCCGGCGGCCACATTCAACGGCAACCCGACCCGCGCGCCGAGCCCGACGACCGGCACGGGCCGCCAGGCATCGTTGGTGGTGCCATCGCCGCATTGGCCTTCAACGTTCCAACCCCACGTCCAAACCGAGCCGTCCGCCTTGACGGCGATATTGTGGTAGTCGCGCGCGGAAGCGATCACCACATTGCTGAAACCATTTCCGAATGTATCCGTCAGGATTTTCGCCGGGAAAGGATTGGGCACGGCGTTGGTGGCCCCGCTTCCCAGCTCGCCCAAATTGTTCAACCCCCATTTCCAGACTGTGCCGTCCGCCGCCAGGGCCGTGGAATGGCTGTCGCCGCCGGAAACCGTGACGATGTTGCTGACATTCAAAACCTGGACCGCGTTGGATCGGTTGATGGCGGTGCCGTCGCCGACCTCCCCGTTGGCATTGCCGCCCCAGGCCCAAACCGTTCCATCGGACCTCCGTGCCAGCATGTGCCCCCAGCCGGCGGAAATGAACGTGATATTCGTCACCCCGGGGACCTGAATGGGAATATAGCTGGGCGTGTTTGTGCCGGTGCCCAACTCGCCGGCCCGGCTGGTGCCCCACGTCCAAACCGTTCCGTTCGTGGCCAGCGCCGCGCCGAAGGCATAGCCGCAGGTCACTTGCAGGGGATTGTTCAGGGCGCCGCCGGGGCCGGAGTTGCTGACCATCACCGGCACGCTGACCTGGGGGGTGCTGACCGGACTATTGACCGTGCCGTTGCCCATCTGCCCATATTGATTCATGCCCCACGCCCAGATCGTTCCGTCGGACTTGACCGCAAGCGTTAAATAGGGGCGGCCGCCGAGCTTGATGACATTCGTCAACGGCGGGTTTGCGGTCAGTCCGGTTTGGGTGGGGATCCAGGAGTCGTTGGTGGTTCCGTTGCCCAACTGCGCATAGTCATTCCAGCCCCAGGACCAGACCGTGCCGTCGGATTTCACGGCGACGTTGTGTTCCTCGCCGCCCATGACGAGCTTGACCGAATTAAGAAAACTGACGTTCGCCGCGTCGTGTACCTCGACCGGGGTTGTTATAAAAGCGTCGTTCGTCTGGCCAATACCGAGCTTGCCGTAATGATTGTCCCCCCACGTCCAGACCGTGCCATCGGATTTGAGGATGACGACTCCGCGCGCGCCGCCCCAGATGGAAACGACATCCGCTCCGTGCGCCAATGAAGCCAGTGATAAACACAACAGTCCGGTGGCGATTTGCGTGCGAACTTTCATAAGATTCCAGTTTCTTGGATTTGTCAGTTTTGTAGCCCTGTAAGCAGCATGTTTTGAACCATTTCCGACGGTGGATGACCGGGCGCAAAACCCGGGATTGAACCGCGAAATACACGAAACACGCGAACGGTAGGGCGCGCCACTCCGTGCGCGCCGAATTATTCGGCCGCAAAAAAGCGCAAAAAGCGCAAAGGTGGGGCGAGGCTCCTGACGAGCCGGTCTTTGGAAATTCCGAACTTCGAACTCCGAACTCCGAATTCCGTCCCGCCTTCAGCCTTCAGCCTTTTCCAAAATCCTGTCCCCCGTCACTTGTCACGCGCCGGTGCGGCTTTGCCAGTGGCGATCGTTGCGGGCGGCGTGCAGGACGGCGGCTACAATCACCGTTTGCCGGGCCTCATCCACCTCGTAAATGACGCGATACGGAAAGCGGTGCGGATAACGCCAGCGAATGTTTTTGTGTGGATGACGGCGGGAATTGAGCAGTGGGTTTTCCGCGAGAGCGTCCCAGATCTGGATGACTTCTTCCACGAACTCCACGCCCAGGCCGGCCTGCCGGGATTCATACCAAGTCGCCGCTTCGGCGACATCCTGTTCAACTTCGGGTCGAATGACCACCCGCCAGCTCATTTCGGGAAGCGGGACTGCAGGCGGGCTTTCATCTGGTCCAACGGCACGGCGGAATCTGGATTCTTATGATGTGCCGTCAGTCGTTCCTCGACCAGCTTTTCGTCGGTCGGGGAAAGTGGTGGCTCATCCAATTCCAGCGCCCGACGGACGAGCAATTGCCGCTGGCCAACCGTCAACGCAGGCAGTTCATCGAGAACTTCCGTAAAACTCATGCTGTAATACTAACCCGCCGGCGCCTGACATTCAACCGCGTAAAAGCCATTGCCAGCGCGGCATTGACACGGATTGAACCGCAAAGAACGCAAGGAACACAAAGGTGGGGCGAGGCCCTGTCGCGCCGTAGCCGCGGCGAAGGCTGATCCTGACGAGCCGTTTTCGCTCTCAACCATCAACCCTCAACCACCTTATGACTAATGTGCGAGGCGATTTGCGCACCTGGGCCACTGACTTCGATGATCCGGCGGACGCAGGCACCTACAAATATTACATTGTGCCCGTGGACGGCGCTGACAATCCGCGCACGTCGCCCAGCAATATCGTCAACTTTGCCGCCGGCTGAAAGCAAAGGCCAGGCTGATGGAAAGTAGGAGACGAGGTAACGAGCCTGGGTTCGGAACCGGGAAGTGGGCGAGCCTCCTCACGTCAGCTCCTACTCTTGCGTGATGGGCACCAGCATGTCGTCGAGCAGGATCAGTTCCGCGCTTCCTCCTCCTTGATGGCCTTGACGTGCTCGCCGGAACGGCGCAGTATCGCCGCCATGCCAGCCGGGTTCGCCTTCATTTCATTTCGGCGCGACAAGTTGATGCAGCGGTGTGAACAATTCGCCCTTCGTCTGGACCGTGACTTGGGATAAAAGGAAGTCCATGAGTGGCCAATTGCCCGTCCCCGCTGCCAGCAACACTTTCGAGCGCATCAAGCGGGTCCGTGCTGACGGTGGTGAATTCTGGTCCGCTCGCGAACTCGCCCGGGTGCTGGAATACACTGACTTCCGGAATTTCATCGGCGTCATCACCAAGGCGCGTGAGGCCTGCGTGAACAGCGGACACAAGGTCTCCGACCATTTCGTTGATATCACCGAAATGGTCAGCATCGGCTCAGGGGCGCAGCGGCCCATTGAAGATTGGGCGCTTTCCCGCTACGCCTGTTACCTTGTCATTCAAAACGCCGATCCGGGCAAACCGCTCGTGGCGCTGGGCCAAAGTTATTTTGCTGTGCAAACGCGGCGGCAAGAGTTGGCAGAGGATGAATCCCTCAAGGAAGACCAGAAGCGCCTCCTCCTCCGGCAGGAAATGACGAAACATAACAAACACCTGGCGGGCGTGGCGAAACAGTCCGGTGTCGTGCAACCGTTGGATTATGCCATTTTTATGGACCACGGCTATCGCGGACTTTACGGCGGGCTGGGAATGCGGGACATCCGCGAGCGCAAGCGGCTCAAACCCAAGGAACACGTCCTCGACCACATGGGCAGCACCGAACTGGCGGCCAATCTTTTCCGCGCCACGCAGACCGAGGAAAAGCTGCGTCGTGAAAATGTGCGCAGCAAGGATCAGGCGAACCGGATTCACGCTGAAGTTGGCCGCAAAGTCCGCAAAACGATTCACGAACTGGGCGGGACGATGCCGGAAAATCTGCCGGTGGCCGAGAGCATCAAAAAGGTCGAAAGCCGGGAGAAGAAGCGGCTCAAAGTTGAGCAAAAGCGACAGCTTCAAAGCCCACTTTAGCCTTTAGCCTTCCTTGCCGGGTCATAGTCCCGCATGGCGGGACGAAGACTGGAGAATTTAGCCTTTGGCACAGCGCGCCTTGACGTGCTCGCCGGAACGGCGCAATATCGCCGCCATGCCAGCCGGGTGCTTCAAAGGCTAAAGTTTATGGCAAAATACGAAATCAGATTTCAAAGCTTCGCAAACTCGTTTCGGCTTTCTGCCATTGTCTTTTTGCTTCTGCATGCTCTGGCCGCTCCGGCGGCGATTACAGTGACGAACATCGCTCAAGGGTGCGAAGCTTTTCACAGTTTATTTCTTAAATCGGACGGCAGCCTCTGGGCAATGGGGGAGAATTATTCCGGCGAGCTTGGTGACGGCACATTCAACTCTACCAACAGACCTGAAGAAATTGTTTCCAGCGGTGTCACCGCCATGGCAGCGGGGGAGTATTACAGCCTGTTTCTGAAATCCAATGGCAGTTTATGGGCGATGGGAACCAACGGCGATGGTGAACTTGGTGATGGGACCTTCAACTCCACCAACCGACCTGAAGAAATTGTTGCCAGCAACGTCACAGCCATTGCAGCCGGAAGGGCTCATAGTCTGTTTCTCAAATCCGACCGCAGTCTGTGGGCGATGGGTAATAATAATCAGGGCCAACTGGGGGATGGCACGCTCAACGCTTTCGTCAACCAACCTGAAGAAATCGTTGCCAGCAATGTCACGGCCATCGCGGCGGGGGAATATCACAGCCTATTTCTTAGATCTGACGGCAGCCTCTGGGCGATGGGAGCCGATTTTTTTGGTGAGCTTGGCGATGGCACAAATAACGACACCAGCCAGCCTGAAGAAATCGTTGCTGGAGGCGTCACAGCTATTGCAGCAGGAAATAACCACAGTCTGTTTCTCAAGTCCGGCGGCACCCTGTGGGCGATGGGAGAGAATAATTCTGGCGAGTTAGGCGATGGATTTAATGATATCAATCCTCCTTACGGAACGTATACACCAGAGCAAATTTTTCCGCCGCCGCCGCCGGTTTTGGCCCAGACCTTTTCCAACACCGATTTGCAATTCACGGCCCCGTGCGGGTTCGGCGGGACTTTTTATCTGCTCGCCGGCACCAATCTCGCCCAGCTCTTGAGCCAATGGACACCGGTTTGGACCAATACCATCAGATATCGGCTCGCAAACATATTTTCTGCGACGCTTACCAACGCGGTCAATTCCGGCAATCAGCAATTTTACATCCTCCAATCGCAATAACAAAAACAGGGATGGAAACCGCGAAACACGCGGAATACGCGAAATGTTCCAGCCGCAAAAAGGCGCAAAGGGCGCAAAACCGGATTTTTGAAGGAGAACTTTAGCGTTTAGCCTTCCTTGCCGCGTCGGCTTGGCGCGTCGAAGCCATGCGAAGACGGAAGCCTTGGCGAAGACTGGAGACTTTAGCCCTTGGCGCATCGTGCCTTGACGTGCTCGCCGGAGCGGCGCAGTATCGCCGCCATGCCAGCCGGGTTCTGCTTTCGTTCGTTGTAATTTGATTTCACAGTGCTTGGCTGACGCCGCTTAACTCAGGGGAATATATGGCTGAAACGAAATACATCCGGGTATTGGCAAATTCCGTTCGCGCAAAGGACCATGCCTGAACTGTTTACCATCGGCCACTCGACGCACTCATGGGAAAAATTCCTTGAGTTGCTTCGGCGGCATCGCATTGAGGCGGTGGCGGACGTGCGGTCTTCGCCTTACAGCCAGTTCAATCCGCACTTCAACCGGGAACCGCTCCAGCTTGCGCTGCGTCAGCAGGGCATCTCCTTTGTGTTTATGGGCGAGGAGTTGGGGGCGCGACGGTCAGAACCGGAATGTTATGTCAACGGCCGGGTGGATTACTCACTCATTGCCCAAACGCCGGCATTCAAGCGCGGCATTGACCGGCTCGTCCAAGGTGCGGCGAAGATGCGCGTCGCCATCATGTGCGCGGAAAAAGACCCGCTGGATTGCCACCGCTGCATTCTGGTGTCGCCGCGACTGAAAGAACGGGGCATCAATGTTCAGCACATTCACGATGACGGCTCTTTGGAAAGCCAGGAACAGGCGGAGCGTCGTCTGGCGCAGATGTTCAATCGTGCGGAACGCGAGCTGTTCGGGGCGCCTGACGAACTTGTTGCCGAAGCTTATCGCCTTCAAGGCGAGAAAATCGCGTATGAAGTCATACCTGAATGAGCCGAAAACCGGGCCAGATGACTTGGCAACCATGGATGTTTCCGGTTAAACTTCAATCGTCATGCCAAGCCATCAGGCCATAGCGGTTAATCCGTCGCTTCTCGCATGGGCGCGAGAGGAAAGTGGTTATGACCTGGATCAGGTTGCCAAGCGGCTTCAGGTTAAGGGCGAGCGGCTGATGGCATGGGAAAATGGCGAGCGCCAGCCGACTATGCGGCAGGTGGAAGCGTTGGCGCACATGTTACACCGGCCGTTGAGCGTTTTTTTTCTGCCGCGTCCACCCCAACTGCCGCCGCTGGCTGCGGAATATCGCCGTCTGCCTGATGTCGAGCCGGGGCATGAATCACCGGAACTGCGCCTGGCCTTGCGCCAGATGCTCATACGCCGGGAGAACACGCTCAATTTGATGGGCGAACTGGGCGAACCGATACCGGAGTTTTCCTTGCGCGCGCAATTGCGGGAATCGCCAGCGGATGTTGGCGCACGGCTGCGTCAGGCGACTGGTGTGACGGTGGCGACTCAGTTCAGTTGGGCCAACGAATGGGAAGCGTGGCGGGCCTGGCGGGCGGCAGCTGATCAACTGGGGGTGCTGGTGTTTCAGTTTCCAAAGGTTGAATTGCAGGAAGTGCGTGGATTGGCGTTATTGCGGATGCCTTTGCCTGTGGCGGCAATAAATGGGAAGGAGATGCCGGAGACCAAAGCGTACACACTTTTTCATGAGATTGTTCATCTCATGCTGGCGGCTGGCAATGAGGAAGCACCGGCGGTTCGCGAGCGGCGCAGTGGCGAGGAATGGATGGCCGTAGAGCGGTTTGCCGAAGCTGCCGCCAGTCACACGCTGGTTCCCGACAATGCTTTACGGGACGTAGTTGGTCAATTCGGGTTGCAGCAGACGGCGTGGGATATCGACAAGGTCAGGCGGGTGGCGAGGAAGTTCCGATTGACACCGCTCGCGATGGCGACGCGGTTGCGGGCGTCTGGCTTCATGAATTGGGAGCAATATAATCAATGGTGCGAGCAATGGCAGGCGCATGTGGCAACGCTGCCAACCCGATACGGCGGTTTTGCCACGCCGACGCAAAAAGCGCTGAATCGGGCCGGCAGGCCATTTACCCAATTGGTGCTGGAGGCACTAGCGGCGAATCGAATCACTCCAGTGGATGCGTCGCGGTATTTGGATTTGAAATTTGAACACTTCGACAAGCTCCGCGAACACCTGAGATTCGACCCTGGGGACATTTCATTCGATGAGTAATCCAGCGTCACTGCCGATTTACTCAGTTGATTCCAGTACCCTGATGGAATGGCAGGGACGGTATTATCCAACGGACGTTTTTCCGGAGTTGGCTGCAAAGGTTGATGAACTGATTGCCGCCGGGCGAGTTCTGGCGCCCGCGTTGGTGAAAGATGAGATTGGTGCAGTCGGAACAGCCGGCCTGATTGACTGGACAGAAAATCATGCCGGGATATTTGTGCCAACAGCCGAAGTCCTCGCCGGGGCGCAGGCGATTCAAAATCAGTTCGCTGGCCTTAGTGATCCAAAGGCCGAATACGAAGAGGCGGATGCCTACGTTGTTGCGCTGGCCAGGATGCGCAACGGCATCGTGGTAACCCAGGAGACGCCAGCAGCCGAGAAACGTAATCCAAGGCGGACCCATTTTATTCCGGATGTTTGCCGGGAAGCCCGAGAAACAATTATAGGAAAGCCTGTTGTCGAAAACGCTAAGTCATTGCATTCATTCTTGAAAAAGACTGTGAATCAAGTTGCTGAGACGATTGAGTGGTCAGGACCATCGCGGTTGGAAGAAATATGTCTCTTCCTCTGCTCGCCTGAAGTTGAGCAACTTGTGCGACATATATTCTCAACTAAAATGCTTGATTCTGATCACACAACAACCGGGTCTGGGAATGTCAACGAAGTCCGCAGAGAGTTTCTCCGTGCTTTCGCATGTTTTGTTGGCCTACCGGAAGACAAATTGCAGCATTTCAGCGACCTTTTATTCCACAACCTATTCGAGGCCTGTGAAATTACTTTGCAACAGAGTATTGAGTCTGGCGTTCTTGTAGCCCATGAGGCGAAATCCAATTTTCGGTTCCGAATTCTCCGTGACGAGATTTCAGCAATTCAAAAGAATTTAGCGTTTTTTACTAGTAGCAGTTCCATAAATCATGGCGCCATACGCAAATTTGAGGAAAAGTATCGCAACCAGATCGCTCAACGGCATAGGTATCTAATACCGCCTCATATTGAAACAAGCGGAAAAGTCCTTGTCCAATTGCGGATTCGGACGGAAGGAACAGGCATTCGCTCTAATGTGGGTTAAAAAGGAGCTTAGCTTTGTCGAATCTGGAGATCTGAGGATTATAAAAAAGTAACTCAGATTGCAACCACGTAAAGCTGCGCCACGTGGTAGGCCAGCATGAACGTTAGTTCAATTTAGCGAGCTCAGCATCAAACAGTTCTCTCGTCTTCGCCTGGACCTCGGCCAACTGGAGTTCGCCTTTGTCGAGCTTGGCCAGCAATGCTTTCTGCGCCTGATAATCCTTGTTCACCACGCCGGCTTTGCTTTGCAGCATGCGCCAGGCTTTGCGGCGTTCCACGGCGAATAACACCATCTGCCGGCTCACGGCGAAATACTTCATCTTGCCGTTGATCTCGGCTTTGATGTAGCAGCCGAAGTTCGGGACGCAGGAGCGATGGTTCTTGTCGAACACGCGCCGGTAAATCACGTCGTCCTGCGTGATGAGCACCAGCATGTCGTCGAGCAGGATCAGTTCCCGCGCTTCCTCTTCCTTGATGGCCTTGATGTGCTTGCGGAACCGGGCCTCGGTGAGTGCCCAGTGCGCCACGGTGTAATTGTATTCCTCGCCGGTGCTGGCGTATTTCGTCCGCCACCAGTCGCGCGTTGGCGTGGGATTGCCCTTCAGATCGAACGCTTCCTGCGCCGTCTCGCCGTTGCGCGGATTGAACACGAACTCCGGCATGCCGCGCCCGTCGCGGATGAGCTTGGCCTGGTCGGCGCTCATGTTGTCGGGCACGCCGTGCTCGGGCTGGCAGGTGGTGTAGGCCTGGAAGAACGCCGTGCCGCGGTATTCGAGGCCGTCGAGCATCGCCTTGTACAGCTTGGCCGCGTTGGCCATGGACACCTGCGCCACGAACGGCGACCCGTGCCCGCTGGTGAACGCCTCGGCCACGTTTTTCTTCTCAATCAATTTGCCCTGTGACGCCGTGCCGAACTGGTTCATGTCGTAGCCGCCCAGCATGGTGGAGGAATCCGAGTTCTGCCCGCCGGTGTTGGAATACACCTGCGTGTCGAGCATGAGCATCTTCACGTTCGGCCGGTTTTGCAGGATCACCTTGGACACGTTCTGGAACCCGATGTCGCCGAGCGCGCCGTCGCCGCCCACCACCCAGACCTTCGGGAGCTCGCGGATTTCCTGGTCGGTCATCAGCGCGTCGTCGAGATGCGTGAGCAGGAAGAAGTCGGCGGGGGTCATGACAGAGTCGTTACCGTCCCGGGAACTTTGCGGCGAGGCGCCGCTACCACCCTCGAGCAGGGCGTCGGCCAGGCGTTCGGGCACGACCGAGCGGCGGGCGTGGTTCAGGATGAGCGATTCGCCAAGCAGCCACGAAATCGTCGCGCCGTCCTGGAACAGCGAGTTCATCCACGGATACGGATGCGGGTTCGACGGCGGCGTGGAGCCATAGACGGTGTTGCATCCGGTGCTGGCGCCCATGAACATGACGCTCATGCCGTTGGCGCGGCGACCGTCGATGGACTGCAAATCGCGGTGATTGAAGGCGTCCTGCCGCATCACGGCCACGACGGCGCTGACGATCTGCTCGTCGGTGAGCGCGCCGTGCCTGGCCTCGTAATCGGCGATGCGTTTGGCGGTGTCATCGTCATCCTCGCCGCCCAAACCCATGATGATGTGGGCGACGGCCTTGCGGTACAGGTGATATTCGGCCTCATCGCGCTGTTTCAGGGCCTGCAACTTCGCAACGCCCTCGGTTTCCAGTCGCGACGCTTTGGCGCGCAGGCGGTCGGCCTTGCGATGATACATCGGGCGCATGTAGGCCTCGGTGACGGAGGCCAGCGCCCGCAGCACGCTTTTCTCGCCGCAGCCGGCGCACGCGCCGTCGCCGGAGACGAGCGCCTCGTAATTGCGGCGGACCATGAGATGATTGCGCAATGCGGCCTCACGCGAACCCGCGGGGTCGGTGTCGGTGTACAGGCCGAGATATTTCTGCGGCGTATCGGGCAGCAGGCGCGAGAAAATCTGCGCGGTGGTCAGGTCGGCGTTGAGTTCCTCGGTCTCGGAAACCATGCGCAGCGCGTCGTGGTCGCCGCAGACCTGGACGCATTCGCCGCAGCCCTTGCACAGGTCGGAAACGAAAATGGAGAACAATCCGCCGGCGCCGGGCGTCTTGGCTTCGAGCGACCGGAAGATGGCGGGCACATTCGAGTAGGACAGCGGCAGCTTGTCGATGATACCGGTGAATTCGGTCTTCGTCTGGTCGCCGACCGTGGTCAGCGCGTTGACTTCATTGCGGATGATGTCCTTGAACGGGATGTTGGTCTTCGCCTTGACCGATTCGTTCATTTTGACGCGGGCGCGTTCCTCGATGCCTTTCAGCTCGGCGGCGAACTTCGAGCGTTCGGCAGGGTCGGTGACGTAATAATGCACGGCGGTTTTGAGGACCATGGCCACGTCCTGCGACGTGTTGGGCAGGGCGGTGTCCGGGCAGGCGGTGATGCATTCCATGCATTGCGTGCAGTTTTCGGCGATGTACACCGGCGTCTCGCGGCGGGCGACGTATTTCGACTGGGTCGCTCCGGAGCCGGCGCCCATGACGCCCAGCGACGCGAGCGCGCCGGCGGGCTGGTGATAGCCGAGCCCGGCGCGGAATTCGGAATCGAACTTGGCGAGCGTCTGGAAAGCGTAACGCGGTGTCTGTTGCGCGGGCGTGGGAATGCCCGTGCCGCAGGCCGTGCCGCAGCCGGCCGTGGGAATCAACGGCTCGGCGCCGATCGGCGCCACCGGCGGATTGCGCATCGAGGAGCGGTCAGGCTCGTTGAACTCGCCGTACTTGATTTCCTGCACGCGCGAGAAACCCTCGTTCATGACGGTCATGTTGGACGTGACGACGTCGTCGCCGAAGCGCCCGAATTTCTTCTGGTACTGCTTCTTGACCGTGTCGAGGAACGACGCGTCGGAAATATTGTTCTGCCGGAGGAAGGGCGAGACGCGGAAGAACGCGCCGAGGAACGAGTTGCCTTGCATGCGGAGCTGGAGTTCCGTCTTGCTCGTCGCCTTTTTCGCGATGTCGAACCCGGGCAGGATGTAAACGTGGATGTCGTTGTCCTTGACGAACCGGCGGTGCTGGGACGGGATGCGCTGCCAGGCGGTTTCCGGGGTGTCGCTGGATTCCCAGACGATGCAGCCGCCGGGCTTGATGCCTTCGAGCGGGTTCGTGTGCGTGAACGCCTTCGGATCGCAGCAGAGCACGACGTCCAC
>JBKQOA010000096.1:0-27143 GCA_052145735.1 Limisphaerales bacterium | reverse complement strand
CCGGAACGCGTCGAACCGGCGTGCCGCCATTTCGGCCAATGCGGCGGCTGCCAGTATCAGCACGTTGATTACGCCACGCAGCTTCGATTGAAACACAAACAAATTGTCGATTTGTTCCAGCGGATTGGCGGGTTTGAGCAAGCGCGGGTGGCGCCGGTCATCCCGTGCCCCCGCCCTTACGGCTACCGCAATCGCATCATGATTCGCAGCCAGTGGAACAAACCGGAGCAAAAGCTGAACATCGGTTTTGTGCGCTGGGACGGCGGCCTGGTCGAGGACATCGAGGAATGCCAGATCGCCGAACCGGTCCTCAACGAGGAAATCCGGCGGGTCCGCGCGCATCCGCCCCCGAAGGGTGGCATCAAGGTCGTCTTGCGCGTGCCGCCGGAAAACTGGGACGTGCCGGCGGACTCATTTTTTCAGAATAATTTTTCCCTGCTGCCGCAGCTCGTGGAGACGGTGCGCGGGTTTCTCCGGGATAGCGGCGCCCGGCACCTGGCGGACCTCTATTGCGGCGTCGGCTTTTTCGGCATCGAACTGGCGGCGTCGGTCGAATCGTTCGTGGGCGTGGAATACGATCAGCGCGCCATCCAGGCGGCCCGGCGGAACGCGGCGGCGCGAAACATCGGCAATGGCGAATTTCTGGCGTCGGAAGTCGAGGTGGTTTTGGGGGAATTGCTGAAGCGGTTTTCGCCGGAGCGGACGGCGGTGTTGCTCGACCCGCCGCGCAAGGGCTGCTGGCCGCAGACCCTGCACCGGCTGCGCGAATCAAGGCCGGCGCAAGTCATTTACGTGTCGTGTCATCCGGCCACCATGGCGCGGGACTTGAACATTTTGTGCGGGAATGGTGTCTATGGACTGGCGCGGGTGCAGCCGTTGGATATGTTTCCCCAGACGCAGCACGTCGAGTGCGTGGCGGATTTGCGTGCTGCACAAAGTCTTGCCAAGACGCACGCCATGGATTCAACTGGACGGACGCAATGACAACCAGAACGCGTATTGACCCGCGGAAACATTTTACGCCGCGATTTTTGCCCTGGATTTTGGCGGCCGTGTCGTTCGCGGTTTATTGGTTCACCCTGAACCGCTGGGTGTCACCGATGAACCTCATCTCCGTGGCCAGGATTTCCGGCTGGACCTGGCTGCCGGAAGTGACGGGCCCGGTTTTATTTCTCGTTACGTATCCCTTCCGCTGGCTCCCCGCGCCGCAGGTGCCGGCGGCCTTGAACCTGTTTTCCGCCGCGTGCGCGGCTTTGACGCTCGGTTTGCTGGCGCGGTCGGTTGCGCTGCTGCCACACGACCGGACCGAAGCGCAACGCCGGCGCGAACACAGCGATTTTTCGTTTTTGACCCTGGGCAGCGCGTGGTTGCCGCCGGTCCTGGCCGTGGCGGTCTGCGGTCTGCAAATAATCTTTTGGGAAAACGCGACGAATTACTCGGACGAGATGTTCAACCTGCTGTTGTTTGCCTTTGTGATCTGGTCGTTCATGGAATACCGGCTGGATGAGCGCGAAGGGCGTTTGTACCTGGCGTCATTCGTGTATGGCGCGAGCCTGGCCAATAATTGGGGAATGTTGGGATTCATTCCGTTGTTCGTCACCGCCAACGTGTGGATTCGCGGCGTGAGCTTCTTCAATCTGCGGTTTCTCAAACGAATGTTTTTGTGCGGACTGCTGGGACTGATGTTTTATCTTTTGTTGCCCTTGGTGACCATGATTTCAAAAAGCTCCTTCACCTTATCGGATGTATTGAAAACCAACCTGGCGCCACAGTTTGAACTTTTGAAGTTTTTCTTCGTCTGCTGCCTGCATCCGCAGAACCACCTTGAACTCGTGGCCTTGTTTCTGGCCTACCTGATACCGGTGTGTCTGATGGCGATTCGCTGGGGTTCGTCCTTCGGCGATCACAGCGCCGTTGGCATGGCATTGACGAATTTTCTATTTCACCTGGCGTGTGCCGCCTTTTTGTTCCTTGGCATTTGGATGGCGTTTGACCCGCCATTCAGCCCCCGGCATATCAATCTGGGGACGCCGCTCCTGCCGCTTTATTATCTCGGCGCCTTGAGCATCGGCTATTTCAGCGGGTATTTTCTGCTCATTTTTGGCCAGGAACCCAGCAGTCGCATGCCATTGCCCAAGCTGGTCCCGTTCCAACGACTGTTGAACCCCCTGGTGGTCGTCGCGGTTTGGGCGCTCGCCGCCGTCGCCGTCATCGGGCTGGCTTACAGAAACATACCGCAAATTCGGGATGCCAACGATGATACCTTCCGGAAATACGCAGCGTTCGCGGAAGAGAACCTGCCACGTTCCGGCGGTATTATGTTGAGTGACGATCCATTGCGTTTGTTTCTCGTCGAGGCGGCGCTGGTGCGCGACCACCGGGCCGGGGATTTCATGCCGCTCGACACGCGCTCCTTGAACTGGCCCGCCTATCTCCGGTTCTTGCACAATAAATTTCCACAAAAGTGGCCGGAACTGGTGGGGGCAAAGGACATGAACCCGGTCAATCCGCTGGGAATCTTTGCCGCCCTGACCTTCCTGGCCAAAACCAACGAGCTTTATTACCTGCATCCGAGTTACGGCTACTATTTCGAGCAATTCTATCAGGAACCGCACGGGTTGGTTTACAAATTAAAATCATTGCCGGCGGACACTCTGCTGCCGCTGTTGCCGGACAAGGATCAAATTGCCCGGAACGACGCATTTTGGTCGCAGGTAAAAACCCAGGCATTTGCCTCCATTGAACGCGCCGTCGCGCCGGCCGACCCGAATGTTCGGCTCAGCCGGGGCGAGCGATTGCTGAAGAAATTCCATGTGCCCCGCGAACCCAATGGAAACGCCATTTTGATCGGGGGGTTGTATTCGCGCAGCCTGGATTTTTGGGGCGTGCAATTGCAACGCGCCGGTGAATTGGAAAAGGCCGCCGCATATTTCGCCCTGGCGGAACAAATCAATCCCGACAACGTCGTTGCGCAGATCAACCTCCAGTTCAACCAGGCCCTGCGCGAAGGCAGGCGTGTGCCGCTGGACTTGTCCAAGACCGGCAGCGACCAGTTTGGCAAATATCATGACTGGAACGAAGTGGTCAACGCCAACGGTCCGTTCGATGAACCCAGTTTCTGTCTTTTGGAAGGCATCAATCTGGCGACGCCGAACGGATTCTATCGCCAGGCCGCCGCGGCCTTCAAGCGCGTTTGCGAACTCGAGCCGGACAATCTGTTCGCGCGGCTTTGGCTGGGGCGGATTTATGTGCTTACCGGCCTGCCCGACCGCGCGCTCGAGGCGTTGCGCGAGCCCCTCGAACAACCGCAAAAATTTTCCCTCGCCAAAACGAATGAAACCGAGTTGAACATCACCCTCGCCGCGGCGTACTTTCAAAAAAGCGATCTTGCCCAGGGCACCCATTTCCTCGAAACCGAAATCGCCCTCCACCCCAATGACGACACCCTGCTTGACGCGGCCTGGCAGGCTTATCTGATGCATGGCCTGTACACCAACGCCCTTGCCCTCGTTGACGACAGACTCCGGCTCGCGCCGGAGGATCCGGACTGGCTTTTCAAGCGGGGCTACGTCGTGATGCAACTGAAAGACTATGACGCAGCCGCGGCGGCGTTCACCCGGGTTCTCGCCATCCAAACGACCAATTCCACGGCCCGTTTCAATCGCGCCCTCGCTTATCTTAACAGCGGCAAACTTGATGCCGCGCAGACCGATTACAAGACCTTGCAGCAGTCGCTCACTAACGCATTCCAGATTGCCTACGGTCTGGGTGAAATTGCCTGGCGCCAGCACGAAACCAACGAGGCGGTTAGAAATTACACGATTTATCTGGCCAACGCGAACACCAACACCGACGAAGGCAAAATCGTTTGGGAACGACTCCGCGAACTCAAAGGTCATTAACCCTGCTACGCGCCGATGCGCGTCACCCACATCATTACCCGGCTCGTCATTGGCGGCGCGCAGGAAAACACCGTTGCCTCCGTTCTCGGCCTGCGCCAGAAGGCCGGCGTCGAAGTCCGCCTGCTCTCCGGCCCGACCACGGGGCCGGAAGGCTCGCTGGAACCGGAAGCCGCAACAATTCCCGGGCTGCTCACCTTCGTCCCCGAACTTGTCCGCCCGGTTCATCCCCTGAAAGACTGGCTTGCGCGGGGCCGGCTGGAAAAAATCCTGCGCGATCAAAAGCCCGACATCGTTCACACCCATAGCGGCAAGGCGGGGATTCTCGGCCGGCTCGCCGCCCGGCGGGCCGGCGTGCCGGTCATCATCCACCACATCCATGGCCCGTCCTTCGGCCCGTTTCAAGGGCCGCTGGCCAACTGGATCTTTACCGCCGCCGAACGGCACGCCGCCCGGGTCACCACCCATTTTGTCTGTTCGGCCCAGGCCATGACGCGGCTTTACCTCGCCGCCGGGATCGGCCGCCCGGAAATGTTCACCCGCATCTTCAGCGGTTTCCCGGTGGAACCGTTTTTGAATGCTGTCAATGATCCCGCTCTGCGTTCCAGACTGGGACTGGCCCCGGATGCGTTTGTGATCGGAAAAATCGCCCGCCTGGCTCCGCTCAAGGGCCATGAAGATTTGTTCGCCGCCTTCCAGGCCCTGCTCCCGCAATGCCCCAATGCCCGCCTGTTGCTGATCGGTGACGGCCGGCTGCGGACCCGATTGGAACGCCGCGCCCGCTCAACGGGTCTGGCCGACAAGGTGGTCTTCACCGGCCTGTTGCCGCCCGGCGAAGTGCCGCGCTACGTCGGCATCATGGACTGCCTTGCCCACCTGTCGACGCGCGAAGCATTGTCGCGCGCATTACCGCAGGCACTGGCGGCGGGCAAACCGGTCGTTTCCTATGATTTCGACGGCGCCGACGAGGTTTGTCTCGACGGCGAGACCGGCTTTCTGATCCGTACCGGCGATATCAACACCGTCACCCACCGCCTGCTCCAACTGGCCGGTGATGCGCCGTTGCGTGAGCGGCTCGGCCAACGCGGCCGGCAATTCGTCCGTGAAAATTTTCCGGTCGAACGCATGGTGGACAGTCTTTACACTCTTTATTTGAAACTGGCCGCCGAACGCGGAGTGAATTTATCAGTTGATTAATATGCACAAATGCCCCTCGCCCCGTCCCTCTCCCCGCCCGGCGGGGAGAGCGTGGTGGAGCGGGAGCGAAACCGGGAGAGGGGAATCGGCAAAAAAATTTACGAAGCATGGTTTTCCCGTTTAACTTTTTTCTGGCCGCTTTTGCCGGCGCATTCCTGACGACGCTGCTGGCGCTGCCGGTGTGGCGAAAATGGTGCCTGCGCGCCGGCCTCGTGGACGACCCCGGCCAACGCAAAATCCACGACAACCCTGTGCCGCTCGCCGGCGGGCTGGCCGTGCTCACTGGCATGTTGCTGCCGCTCGCCGGCGGCGCCCTGGCGCTCAAGCTCGGCGTGGACCTTGCGGACCAGACGTTTCCGATCGCCCACGGTTTGGAGCGCCGCGGAATCGAGCTGGCCGTGATCGCTTTTGGCGCCGTGGCCATGGTTGGGCTCGGCGTGCTGGACGACAAGCATGAACTGAAACCGCTGCCGAAGTTCCTTGGCCAGTTGTTCATCGCAGTGCTCGTGGCCGTCGCCTGCAAGCGCATCACGCTCTTCGTGCCGAATGTGGCGTTCAGCTACGCCATCACCATTTTGTGGGTGCTTGCGGTGGTCAACGCCTTCAATTTCATGGACAACATGAACGGCTTGTGCACCGGGCTGGGCGCCATCGGCGCGTGGCAATTCGCCGTCATCGCGGCGGCCAAAGGCGAATATCTCGTGGCCTTGATCGCCTTGCTGGCGTGCGGCGCGCTGGTGGGCTTTCTGCCGGGCAACTTCCCCAAGGCGCGCGCGTTTCTCGGTGACGCCGGCAGCCATCTGGTCGGCTACCTGCTCGCCGTCCTGGCCATCCTGCCGCACTTTTACACCAAACAAAACCCGCGGCCGCTGGCCGTGCTCTCGCCCCTGTTCGTGCTGGCGATACCGCTGGCCGACCTGGTGTGGGTGGTGGTCTTGCGGACGGTCAACCGCAAACCGTTCTGGATCGGCGATACCAACCACCTGTCGCACCAACTGGTTCGCGCCGGTCTGAGCCGCACCCGCGCTGTCCTGGTCATCTGGCTGGCCGCTGCCACCCTCGGCTCCCTCGCCTGGCTGCTCTGAAAATAGCAGGAGACGACGTAAGGAGTCTTATTTTTAATGGGAAACTGAAAAAACGAGTCTCGTTACCTCGACTCCTACAAATCCGTGTTCGTTTGTGTTTGGTTTTCTTTCGTGTCTTTCGTGTTTTTCATGGTTAAATTCGGCCTGTGAAACTGCTTTTTATCGGCGACATCGTGGGACATCCCGGCCGTCGCGCGGTGGCGGAACTCCTCCCCAGGCTGCGGCAGGAACACCGGCTCGACTTTGTCATCGCCAACGGCGAGAACTCCGCCGGCGGCTCCGGCATCACGCCCAAAACCGCCGGGGAAATCTTCGCCGCCGGCGTGGACGTTATCACCAGCGGCGACCATCTGTGGGACCAGAAGGAAGTCATGGAATTGCTGGCGAGCGAAAAACGCTTTCTCCGTCCGCTGAATTATCCGCCCGGCACGCCGGGGCAGGGCAGTGGCGTTTTTGAAGTTCGGAGTTCGGAGTTCGGAGTTCGGAGTTTGATTGGCGTTTTGAATGCGCAGGGCCGCACGTTCATGCCGCCGCTGGAAAATCCGTTTCTCCTCGCGCACGACGAGGTGAAACGCCTGCGCCAGCAGACCAAAATCATCTTCGTGGATTTTCATGCCGAGGCGACCTCGGAAAAAATCGCGTTCGCGCGGATGCTGGACGGCCAGGTGAGCGCGGTGGTGGGCACGCATACGCACGTCCAGACGGCGGACGAACAGATTTTCCCCGGCGGCACGGCGTATTTGAGTGACGCCGGCTTCACCGGTCCGCATGAGGGCGTGCTGGGCCGCGAAATCGAGCCGGTCCTCAGACGTTTCCTCACCGGCATGCCGCAGCGGTTTGAAGTGGCGAAAGACCGCGTGCTCCTTCACGGCGCAGTGATTGAAATTGATGAGGCAACCGGGAAAGCAATAAAAATTCAGCGCGTATCGGAGGCGATGAACGGCTGACGCATCCCGCCGGCCTGCAGCTTGGGACGTTCACGTTGGCGATATTGCGGGCGGGGAAATTTCACATGTGAGAACAATCCGTTGGGCGGAATACGGCGAATTGACGGCGCTGTTCTTTATCCAATCCATGGCCGTTGCCATTTGGATGGTGCCGTTGAGCATGGTGTTCGCCGCTCACGGATTGCGCGGCCTCGCGCCCTACGCCTTTGCCGCCTCCTCCCTCGCGACCTTCATATCGCCGTTGATCTTCGGTGCGATGGCCGACCGCCACGCTTCACCGGTGAAAGTGTTGCGCGGGCTGGCCGTGGCCAGCGCCGCCACCATGACCCTCTTTGCCTGGAGCGTCAAACAAGGCTGGCCGCCGGGACTGGTGCTGGTGGCGGTTCAGATCTATGCGCTCTGCGCTGCGCCCACCGGCAGCATCATCACCGCCATCATCTTTTCGCGCCTGCAAGATTCCCAGCGCGAGTATGGGCCGGTTCGGGCCGGGGCGACCGTGGGCTGGATGGCCGGCTGCTGGCTGGTGAGCGCGCTGAATGCCGATGCTTCCACGCGCGCGGGATTCACCAGCGCGGCGACGTGGCTGTTGCTGGGGGCGTTTACCTTCCTGCTGCCCGGTGTGCCCCCGCCAAAATCCGCCGGATATCCGACGTTGCTGCAACGACTCGGCTGGGACGCATTCGTGCTGCTGAAAAATCACGACCATCGGGTGGTGTTCATCACCGTGGCCTTGTTCAGCATTCCGCTCGCGGCCTTTTATCCGTTCACGCCGCTGCACCTGCAGGCCCTCGGCTTCAAACACGTCTCCGCCTGGATGACACTGGCGCAAACGACGGAGTTCGTCGCCATGTTCGCCCTGGCGGGGCTGTTTCTGCGCTGGCGGTTGAAATGGATTTTTGCCGCCGGGCTGGGTTGCGGTGTGCTGCGTTTCGCGCTCTGCGCGCTCAATGGCCGGGTGTGGCTGCTGGCCGGCACCACCCTGCACGGTTTGTCCTTTGCCCTGTATTTCATCACCGCCCAGATTTACATCGACGAACGGGTGGGCTCCGAATGGCGGGCGCGGGCGCAGGCGTTGATGACACTGATGACCAACGGCGTGGGCAACCTGATCGGTTTTCTCAGCACCGGCTGGTGGTTCGCTGCCTGCACGCATCCGGCCGGCACCCAATGGCCGCTGTTCTGGGGCGTCCTGGCGGTGGCGGTGGGTGTGGTGCTGGTTTATTTTCTGGCGGCGTATCATGGCCAGAAAGCGGGGCGGGCTGTCCCAGATCCCCACGATTTCAAGCAGACCATTCCTTCGCCATGACGTAATCGTCCATGATGAACCCGCCACCGATGTCGGTGACCACGGACTCGGCGATGACGAAACCATTTCTTTGGTAGGTCTTGATGGCTTTGGTGTTGCGTTTGTTCACGGAAAGAATCAGCCGGCGCGCGCCATTGGCGCGGACTTCGCGCTCGACGTGCTGCAACAATCGGCTGCCCAGCCCTCGACCCTGCATTCCCGGCAGCAGGTAAAGCTTGTGCAGTTTTACCACACCCGGTTCTGGCGTCGGTCCGTAGGACGCAAATCCAACGGGTTTGCCGTCCACAAGCAAAAGGTCATAACAGATGCCTTGGGAACGGATTTCGTTGCGCAAGACGTCAAGCGAATACATCCGCGCCAGCATGTAATCGATCTGCGCGTGAGTGATGATGCCTGGATAACAGGCGCGCCAGATGACGCCCGCCAGTTCGGAAATGGCCGGCAGTTCAGCCTCAGTGGCCCGGATAGTTTCCGTTTTGTATGGCGGTGTGGCATTCATTTGCGACCGCGAAACTCATCCATCAATTCCAGAATGCCCTCGCGAATTTCAAACAATTCCTTCCGCGCTTCAGTCGTCATTTTCTCCGGCAGAAGGTTCTTCGGGGCAACGGCTTCCAGCCCCGCCTGTGCCTTGTGTAAATGGTCAATTGCGCGTTTCAGGTAGGCGACAGTGAATGTCCCGTCGCGGAAACCCCGGCCGCGGGCAATACCGTTCAAGGCACCCGCCAGCTTCGCACCCGTGGTTTGAAATTCAAAGACAAACTGTTCCAGATCCTTGTTTTCGCATTTATCGAGGCCCAGCGCATCGCATTCGTGCCAGATCTTCATTGCACTCTCAAAACAACGATGCTGGAGTGGATGCCGGATTCGGCCATCGGCCGTGCGGATCCAGTCTATCCCTTCCCGATGAGATTCGGATTCGGGTAACGATTCATTCAACGCCTCTTCGGTAACGCGATTCATTTCCTCCACCGACATTCGCCCGTCGTCGTCCTCGCCTGCCGCGCCGAAGCCTGCGGGCGAAGGCGGGTCCTCGGAAGTCCACCCCATTTCCTTGGCGATTTTCTCTTCAGCTTCCGGCGAATCGCCATATTTATCCTGCAACTCCATGTATTTGTCCGTGCGGGCGTCGCACTCCTTCATGAACTTTTCGTAATCGTGCTCGTCCCATTCCGCGTCCGGGTCCTTCTGCCCGCGCTTTTGTTTCTCCAATGCCTCGTTCAATTGCTGGGAGAACATTTCCCAGCCCGCCTCGGCGTCCTGGGCGCGCTGCTTTTCCTCGGCGGGCGTCAACCGCCATTCCGGCGCGGAAATGTTCAACTCAAAATTCGCGCTCTCAATGACGACGCGTCCGTTGCCCTCGCTGAACCATTCGAGGTAAAGCGCGTTGGCGATGCGCTCCGGCGGTTTCTCGCCGCGATCCATCATGGCAAATGCCTCCTCGTCGGGAATCGTGAACACGCGCACCTTTTGCGACGCCGAAAGATTGCCAACCTTGCCGCGTTGAAGAAGATTGAACTTTGGCTTCCTTCGCATCGGAAAAGTTTTGGCCGAATTCTTGAATTTGAGCAAACAACCCGCGAGGTCGGGACAGGCATTGCCCTCGAGCTCAAGCTTCACCGGCTTGTCGAGGCCATCGAGCCAGAGTTTGCCACGTACACGACCCTTCACGCGGTTGTCAATCTCGCCGCGAATCACACTGTCTTGAATGCGCCAGGCCATGCAATTTTTTACCACGCCAGGCGGCGAAAACACGAAACTTTTCTTCCAACCGGCGCACCGCTACGATCCGGCCATGTCTGACGACAAACCCGACGACGATCCGCTCGGCCTTGACCACGCCGACTGTGAAATCCACATCGAGAAGCTTCGCCGTGAAATCGCGGAGGTTGCCGGCGATGATATGGTGAATGGCAGCATGGGTGACTGCGATCCCAAGGTAGAAGAAGCGTTTTTGGAACACGTGCTCGCGCTGGAAACCCATGGCTTCGTCTGCCCGTTCGATGCCTTGACCAGCGACGGCTTCGAGTTGCCATCACCGAAAAAACTCGACGATGCCGCGTTGACCGCAAAACTCCGGGAACTCATTCACGCCCTGGCGGCGCGCCGTTTGTTTCTGCACAACACCGATCATCTGAGCGACCGCGAATTGTACACATGGCTCTGGAGCGACGGTTTGCGCGAGGAAATGATGGGCTTCGGCCTGCCGATGGGCAACTGTCATCTCGACGTGCTCGGCGCCTGCCGCGAAGAGGACATCATTCTGCAAATGCGCTACTATGCGGACGAACAGGAACGTGCCCACTGGGCCGTTGATTTCCCCGACTTCCCGATGCCGCCGCACGAGAAGCCGCCTTTCGACCGCGACCGGCATCTGCCCCAAGCATTGTTTTAGCCCGGGCGCGACTGGGCTTCCCACCGGGCCAGCAGCTTTTCAATTTGAGCATGGACCATTTCCCGCGCCTGCTGGCGGTCGCCGTATTGCATGAGGAGTTCGTCGTAGCGGGTGTGTTCGTGCCGGATATGCGCGATGACGGCCAGCCGCAGGGCCTGTGGCTCGAAATCTTTCGCCGCCGCCGAGCGTCCGACGCGGCCTGAATGCTTCTGGCAGGTCCACGCCGCGATGCGCGCCGCCTCCTCCGGCGGACAACCCGGAAATAACTCCTTCAGCTTCTCCGTGACCGCCGACTGGTATTCCAGATCCTCGTTCTCGCGGCGTTCTGCCGCCCGCTCGCGTTGCCGGGCGCGTCGTTCCTCGTCGGCCAGACACTCCTCCTCCGCCCGGCGCAGGGCTTCGGCGGTGACGAGAATGCCCTGGCGTTCGTAGCGTTTGCGGGCGCGCGCCCATTGGACCACCACGGCGCGGAGCGGCGAATGCTTCGTGGCCCGGCGCGTGAGGGCGGTGTTGCCACTGGGCAGATACTCCAGATGCGCCAGATCGGCGCAGGTCATGCAAAGCGCCTTATCATTCTCCACCCGAATCCAGCGTCCCGGGCCCAGTTCCTCGCCACACTCGGCGCACTTCGTGTCGCGACGGATGATGAAAACGACAATGTCTTTTGATTTGCCGGGTGGAGCGTCCTGGGGTTCGGGATGTGTCCAGGTCATGATGATTTATCCTCCGCAACATTTCTTGTATTTCTTTCCGCTGCCACAGGGACAAGGATCATTGCGCCCGACTTTTTGCGGCGCAATGTAGGGAACGTTGATGGCTTCGCCGGGATCCAAGACATCAAGCTCCGGTTCGAGTTCTTCCGCCGCCATGCCGGCCCGAAATTCATCGCCGAGCCTCGTCAATGCGTTCGGCCTGGGTGGATGCTCTCGTTTTGTCTTCAATCCGAATTCGATCTGCACGTCCTCCACGTCACCCAGCACCGATTCGTCCACGCGCCCGGAGGCGAACGCGCGCTCAACGACCGGCATCGCCTCCACCGCGCGCAAATCCCACAACGGCGAAATCAAAAACGCGTTGAGGGTTTCCGTTTGTTCGGCAAATTTTTCCAGTTGCGCCGTCAACCGCGCCACACAGTCCGCCCTCGATTCCGGATTTGTTTTTCCCGCGCAACCGATGGCATCCGCCGCCGCCACACGCGCCCATTCACCGTGCGCCGGGTTGGCGAGAAAATCCGCGACTGGTGCCAGCATCGGCGCCCCGAACCGCGCGAGCGCCTCGGGCAAATCGGCGTTGATCCAGTCATCAATGTCCTCGTCGGCGCGGCGGAAAAGTTCCACCAGCGGCGCGATGGCTTCCTCCGCGCGCAATTGCGCCAGCGCCCGCCAGGCGTGAACCGGCGCCCACACCACGGGGCTGTCCTGCGGACCACCATGCAGTTGATAATCCGTCGCCATGCGGATCAAGGCCGGCACGTCGTTGAGCGAAAGCCCCAATCCGGCATAGTCCAGGACAACGTGGCGTTGTGGTTCGCCCCGGGAAAGCAACTGTTTCACCGGCGGATGATAAAGGTCCTCGGTAATGACCACATCCGGGTCAATCACCACTTCTTCACCGCAGAGTTCGAGCCATGTGGCCACGACCCGCGGATGCCGCCGGCCAAAGACGAAAACAGTTTTCCCTGGCTGGGCGAGATTTGCCGCTTCCGGTGGATTGAATGAGAACGGGACCTTGTCCTCAGTCAGACAATCGCGCAATTCCCCAGCCCTTGCTTCGTCATAGTGGATGAACAGGCCGATTGCTCCGTCGGCTTTTAAAATCACAGGTGGTGGATCCGTCGTGGGCGATGGGTTCGTCTCGTTTTTGGGCTCGCTGCTCACAGCGAAACCGTATCAAACACCCCGGCGCGGATAAATGCCAAAACAATTTTCAACCGCGGATGGAACGGCATAAAACTGCGTGGCGGCCATGCCGCTATACACGAATGAACGCTGATTACATTCGTGTCAGCACCGCCGGCATGAAGGAAGCCGCCCCGCACGACGTGGTGGAATTGAAGACGGGGAATTGAAGCCGGTCACGCACGCGGCCCTTCATGCGGTTATCAATCTCGCCACGAATCTCCGTTAAAATCCGTTGTCGACCAACTTGGGTTCACTCGCTTTTCAATTGTCGCAGCCCTTGCCTTGTGAACTCCTTGAGATTCCGAAATGTCTGTATCCTGCACCCTTTGAAAAGATGGTGGTAACGTCTTTGGACATCACTTCCTTTCTTCCTCATTGCTGGGTTGACCACGATAATCTCAGGGAAATTTCCTTCCAGAAAGTAAATCTGTCTGAACAGCCACTCCGAATAGAAGTCGGTCGTTGGAAAAGAGTAACCGATAAACACGATCTTTCTACAAGAGCGTAGCTTGTTTCTTGCGATTAGCCAGAGCTTATGCAGAAGGCTCTCTCGGCGAATCAGTTTGTTAGACGTCGGTGGGATAACGAATGGCTCACAATGTTCGTCGCCGCATGCCGGACATTTGTATATCTCTAAATTTCGCAGAAGCTCTTTGTTTCGAACTGCAAGCCTTACCTTGTCATGCAGTTGACACTTTGGATTCTGGCAGACACGCCAGTTCAAGGAACCGTGGAGCTTGAGGAAAACACCACGATTGCTGTAGGCTCGGGTTCGCAGTGGTTCATCCGTCATCAGGTCCAAATAGCTTTGATAGAGTGGTATGGCCGAACGCTGAAGTGTGAAGTCCGCTATGGTATCCCAATTGAACGAGATGATACTGTCGGTTGGCTTCAACACGAACAAGATCTCCATCAACCGTTCGCAATGAAATCCTTCCGATTTATGCCACAAGGAAAACGTGATGAATGAGGCCAGTTCCTTTCTGCAATTATCAAATGCCTTCTGATACGAAGTCCCTTGTGGATACATTTTCTCCCCAATATCAAGGAACGTAAAAACGTCCTCGATATTGAGTTGCCTCCATTCTTCAGGGTCAAACCTGCGCTGGTTATTTTTAAGGCTCCAAGCCCGGACGATAAGATCATTCAGCCCCTCGCAGGTCAACCCTAACGAGTTTACGTACCGCTCGCCATGAGTATCCATTTTTCCTTGATGAAAGAGGTCGTAAAAGAAGTTTTCACCCGAGGGCATCTTTGCCGTCGCTTGGCGAAGGCTGCTCTCAATAGGATACTTCGCAGCGCCGATTGAGGCGCCTGCGCCTAGAACCAGCAAGGTTGAATCATCGCTCGTCATGTTCCAGGTTGCGCTGCTCCGAGCAATTGCTCACAGCCCCAGTTTCTTGAACCGGCTGTTCACTTCCTTGAAATGGAAATCGAGCGAACAGAGCTTTTCGAGTTCGCCCGGCTTGAAATGTTTCGCCACAGCGGGGTAGGCTTTCAGGACTTCAACAAAATTAGCGTCGTCGCGGCCGGCGTGTTTGACTTCCCAGGTTTTCATCGCCGCGTCCTGGACCAGCTTGTAGGCGGCTTCCCGCGTCAGGCCTTTCTTGATGAGCGCCAGCAGGATGGTCTGCGAATTCCACATGCCCAGGCTCAGGCCGAGATTCTTCTTCATGTTCTCCGGATAAACATTGAGTCCGTCCATCAGGCGCGTGAGCAGGCCGAACATGTAGTCGAGCAGCGTGCAGGAGTCGGGAAAGATGATGCGTTCGACGCTGCTGTGGCTGATATCGCGCTCGTGCCAGAGGGCGACGTTTTCGAGGGCGGCGACGGCGTTGCCGCGCAACACGCGGGCGAGGCCGGTGAGGCGTTCCCAGGTGATGGGATTGCGCTTGTGCGGCATGGCGCTGCTGCCTTTCTGACCCTTGGTGAACGGCTCCTCGGCTTCGAGCACCTCGGTGCGCTGGAGATGGCGGAACTCAACCGCCCAGCGTTCGATGCTGGCGCCGACGAGGGCGAGCGTCGTCATGAATTCGGCGTGGATGTCGCGCTGAACAACCTGGGTGGCGATGGGCGCGGGACTCAGGCCGAGTTCCCGGCACACGGCCTGCTCGACCCGTGGCGAAAGGTGCGCGTTGGTGCCGACCGCACCGCTGAGTTTGCCGATGGCGACGACTTCGCGAACCACCACCAATCGGCGCAAGGCGCGCGTAAACTCATCGTGCATGAGCGCGAGCTTGAGCCCGAAGGTCGTCGGTTCGGCGTGGATGCCGTGGCTGCGGCCGATGCAGGGTGTGAACTTGTATTTGCGCGCCTGTTTGGCGATGGAAGCGCGCAGAGCCTGCACATCCTGAAGCAGGATGTCCGCCGATTGCACCATCTGGACCGCAAACGCGGTGTCAATGATGTCGCTGCTGGTCAGGCCGAAGTGAAACCAGCGGCTGGCCGGGCCGTTGATTTTTTCGGCGACGGCGGTGGTGAAACCGATGACATCGTGGTTGAGAACCTTCTCCAGTTCTTTTTGCCGCGCGACGAGGCCGGGCAGATCGGCGAACCATTTTTCCGCGCCGGCTTTCATTCTGGCGAAGTCGGCCCTGGGCACGATGCCTTCGGCGACGAGCGCTTCGGCGGCGAGGAGTTCGATCTGCAGCCAGATGCGGAGCCTGGTTTCGTCGGTCCAGATGCCCCGCATTTCCGGTCGGGAGTAGCGCGTGATCATGGCGCGAGGGTAAAAAGGCGGGGGACGGGTGTCGAGCGCGCTTTCGCTTTGCTTCAGCGCGCCAGGGAGCCAAGTAGCGAGCAGAGTGAGATTGGCGGCCGTTTTTGGACTGCGCTGGCAGGGCACAGCGGCGACAGCGCTTTCGGGTGAACAAACAAAACGGCCGGCCTGATCCAAAGCGGCGTCGCGCTCCGCTTGCCGCCGCAGTCCAAAATTTCCCACATCCGGAGACTCTTTTGAAAAGACGTCAATGTTTCGCCATGCGGCTGCGCGCCTGCTCAAGGATTTTCCGCTCGCCGGCGGTCAAACTTTGGATGCCGTGCCGGGAAATCTTGTCGAGGATGGGATCCACCTCGCTTTTGACAAATTCGTCGGTGGACAAGTCCTCGTCCGGCGGATTGGCCGATGAACGCCACAGGGAACTTTTGCCGGCCCAACGGGCGATGAATTCGCCGGCCCCGGCCCGGCGCGAAGGAAAATCCGACTGCCACGAGCGGCCCTGGATGAACTGGCGGATGAAAACCACGCCGGTCAGCATCCCGCCCAGGTGCGCGGCATTGGCGACATGGTTGATCGGAAAAACAATGCCCAATACCGCGAGCACCACCGAAAAAATCAGCAGCGTCTTCGCCCGGAAAGTCACCGGCGGGAACAGCAGGGTCAATTCACGCTCGGGAAACAAGACGGCATAGGCCGCCATCAATCCCACTCCGCCTGCCGATGCGCCGACAACCGGGCCGCCGAAGAGGCCGGGCCAAAGCAAGGCGGCAAGCACCTGGAAGATTCCTCCCACCACACCGCCCGCCAGGAAAAGGACCAACAAATTCTTCGGACCAAGGGTTGCCTCGATTTCCCGGCCAAAAAGATAAATCAACCAGCTGTTGACCAGGATATGCCACAAATTGGCATGCATGAATTGATACGTCAGGAGTTGCCAGACAAATCCATGCTTCAGGCCCCCGACACTCAACGCGAACCAGTTGCCGCTCGAAAACAGCGGCGGATAACCCAGGACGAAACATTCGATGACGAAGACAATGGCGTTGACCACCAGGAGCATCACGGTCAACGACACACGCGGCCCGTATTCCGGCTGGCGCATGTAATCACGATCTTCAAGCATAACTAAGACAAGTTAGACGCCAATCTAATCTTTTTCAACGGGCTTTTGAACCGAAGGCATCGACCACCACTTGAACATGCGTTCCCGACCGGTGCGGTTGGGACGGGAGCAGGGGAGTCCAATCTGCGCGCCTCAAGTTTTTTTCGTCATCCTTCCCGTCCTCGTCGTCGTAATCGGCGTGGTGGAGTTTCGAGGTCAGGGGCGAGAACGGGGACGAGGAGGAATGAGGTTCGCCACTCCGTTATTCCGCGCTGATCTGCCCGTCCACCAGTTCCACCACCCGCTCCGCGTGCGCCGCGACCTTGGCGTCGTGGGTGGCGATGACCAGGGTGGTTTGCTTTTCGGCGCGGAGATTTTTGAGCAGTTCGATGATTTCGCCGCCGGTATGGGAATCCAGATTGCCGGTGGGTTCGTCGGCCAGCAGCAGTTCCGGGTCGTTGATGAGCGCCCGGGCGATGGCCACGCGTTGCTGTTCGCCGCCGGAAAGCTCATAAGGCTTGTGATCCATGCGATCTTTGAGGCCGACCCAGGTCAGCAGGTCGCATCCGCGCGTTACGGCCCGGCCGACGGGAGTGCGGGCCATCCGCGCCGGCAAACAGACGTTTTCGAGCGCATTGAGTTCGGGCAATAAATGATAGGCCTGAAAAACGAAGCCGACCCGGTGGTTGCGGAAATACGTCAGTTCGCCCTCGGAAAACGCAGCGAGATTCTGGCCGGCAAAATGGATTTCACCCGCATTCGGCGTGTCGAGTCCGCCGATAAGATGCAGCAACGTGCTTTTGCCGGCGCCGGACGCGCCGCGCAAGGCGAGAAACTCGCCGCGCGCCACGTCGAGACTGACGCCGCGCAACACCGCAAGCGAGCGTTTGCCCATGGTGTAGGTCTTGGCAAGGGCGCGGGCGGAGAGCAGCGGTTCGCTCATGACCGGCCTCCGGCGAGAGAATGAAAAACATTCGACCTCCAACATTGAACCTTCAACACCCAATCGGGAATGGTTGGCCGGATCATTCGGCGTTCGACGTTGAATGTTGAATGTTCGAAGTTTCCCAATTCCTTACTCATAGCGCAGCGCCTCCACGGGTTTCAACCGGCCGGCGCGGATGGCGGGCAGCACGCCGCCGAGCAGGCAAATGATGAACGAACTGCCGCAGATGACCGCGATGTCACGGGCGTCGATGATGGCGGGCAGCTCGCCGAAGCCGTAAATGGACGCAGGGAAAAGCTCCCAACCGGTCAGCCGGTTCATGAAGTGCAGAAACTCGTTGCGATACGTCAGCGCCAGGATGCCGAGGCCATACCCGGCCAGCACGCCGAGCACGCCGATGATGGCGCTTTGGCTGAGAAACACGCCGGAAATCTGGAGATGCGTCGCGCCCAGCGCCTTGAGCATCCCGATTTCGCGCGTTTTCTGGACGACGAAGGTGATTTGCGCGCTGAGGATGCAAAGCGCGGCCACAATCACGATGAAAAACAGCAGGTAAAACATGACATTCTTCTCGACGATGAGGGCGTTCAGAATGGTGGAATTTTGTTCCATCCAGGTGCTGACGTAAAATTCGTCGTCCAGAGACTTCAGCAACTGCCCCTTGACCGTTGCCGCAGCATACGGGTCGTTCAACATCACAAACAAACCATGGACGGAATCGTTCAGGTCGTACAAATCCTGGGCGTTCTCGAGCGAGACGACGATGACCCGGGCATCGAATTCGTAGTAGCCGGTGTAAAAAATCCCGCGCACCTCGTAGTCGTCCGGCACGACCACCTCGTCTTCCTTGCGGTCGTGGGCCGTCTTCATCCTTTTGATTTCGCGGATCGAGTAGATGGACAGGTGATCGCCGACGGTCAGGCGCAGGTTGTTCGCGAAATCCCGGCCGACGATCAGGCCGCGCCGGCCTAGATCGAATTTGCCCTCGATGATCTTGTGCGGCAGGTCGCTCACCTTGCCCTCGGACCGGGGGTCAAGGCCCCGCAACATCGGCGCGTCCTGCATGGCCGGGCGGTTCGTGTCTCCCTCCGTCTCCACCAGCACCGGCCCGAAGACAAAGGGCGACACGCCCCGGACATTGGGATTGGTTACGATGCGGTCGGCCACGGCGGTGTAATTGGCCATGGGTTCACCGGCTTTGGAAACGGTGAGATGCGCATTGAAACCCAGGATTTTTTCGCGCAGATCGTGGTCGAACCCGCTCATGACGCTGATGACAATGATGAGCACCGCGACGCCGAGGGCGACGCCGACGACGGAGATGAGCGTGATGATGGAAACGAAGGTCCGTTTGGGCCGCAGATAACGCAGGGCCAGCAGCAGTTCAAACGGCAGTTTCGACATGGACGCAGGCTAAAGGCGCATCATGCCAGTGTCAATCAACGGGCGGCGGGGCGAACGGATTGCCCCGGGGTGGCGCGGAATCAATCCGCGGCAGAAAAGGCTGGCAGGCCAACAGATAAATCCAGCCCAGGGCCACGTGAGCGATGAAGAGAAAACAAAACTCGACCAGATCCAGCACGCCAAAATCGTAAAGCATAATGGCCGCGGCCAGCAGCAACGCGCCCGGCATCAACGCGGCCCCGGCCAGTTTCCAACTGCCGCGAAAGCGCATATTACGGTTCGCCAAAAAGCCGACGAGCCACACCGGCAGAAGATAGATTGTCGCCAGCAGCGCCCACACCAACATCAACCCGGCGGTAACCGCCAGAAGCATGATGGCCAGCCATTCCGGCTCCCACGCGCCCCAGAGCGGTTCCAGGTCGGTGCGGTTGAAGGCCACAATCCAATCGGGCGGGTAATTCCATTCGGCATAACCGAACAACGAACGGACTCGGACGGTTTCCCGGCCGAATTCCGCCTGCACGTCGGCCGGCGACTGGATCTGGCCGCTGTGGTCGGGATCGACGATGAATGCGAGAAACCGGCCCTCGGCTAGGATTTGCGGGGAATTGTCCGGCCAATCCAGCCGGCCGGAACGAATGGCGCCCGTTGCGGGCAAATTCCGGATGGCGGCGCGCACGGTCGGGAAGCAACCGTCGGAAAGAAACTCCGCCACGGCTGCGGACGCCAGCGCTGCGATGACGAATTGGACAAGCAGCAGACGGCTGAGCCGGGCGCGCGCGAAGGCCGCCACGCCACGGGGCGTCAGCGGTTCCCACGCCACGGGTGATTCAGCGGGTGCGCTCATCGAATCGCAGATTAACAAGAACCGGCCCCGGAAGAAACCAGTCAGTGTCAGGCCAAATGTAATCGGTCACCGCCAACATTGGTTCCCTCCTGGGAGCGCCGGCGTCCCGCCGGCCAGTCGGGAGTCGAAAACCGGAACTCGCCGACGAGACGTCAGCGCTCCCAGGACCCGCCATCCGGTTTAGCTCGGAAACTCAACTGGCACTGGAAAAATCAGGGCTTTTTTCCCTCTGCCGGCGGCGGCTGGGGATTTTGGTTGGGCGGTGGCGCGAGGACCAGCGGCACCGGATAACGGAGCTTCATCACGTCGTCCACCAGCACTTCAATGAAGTAGGTTCCGGCGGCCTTGAATTCGACCTGGGCGAAGAGCGTGACGTTGGTGGAATGCAAGCCCGGGTCGCGCAGTTCAAATTTCATTTCGCCCTTGCGCATCACCGTGGTCTGGTCGGGCGCGATGAGGCGGACGGTTTCCGTGAACTGGCCGATGCCGGCCGTCCAGCGGTTGAAGACGCACAGCCGCCCGGCCGTGATGGGCAATTGCGGCACGCGCAGGAAATTGATGACGCCGATGATGAAAAAATTTCCATTGGCTTCCTGGCGCACTTCTTCGCACAGCAGCGAGGCCTGCAAATCGGGGAGAATCCGGGTGGCTTCCATTTTATTAATTATGAGTTTTTGAGTTTTGTAATGTTATTTTCCGCTTTTCAAATACAAATCAGAGCCTCCGCACGCCGGCTCCTGTCAAATTGAGTTTTCCGCCGCGCGCACGGTGTTTTGCATGAGCAGGGCAATGGTCATGGGGCCGACGCCGACGGGATTGGGCGTGATTTTGCCGGCCACCGGTTGCACGCCGGCAAAATCCACATCGCCGACAAGCTTGCCGTCCACCCGGTTTACCCCCACGTCAATCACCGTCGCCCCGGGTTTGACCATGTTGGCCTTCACAAACCGGGCGACGCCCATCGCGGCAATCAAAATGTCCGCGCGGCGGCAATGCGCCGGAATGTCGCGGGTGCCGGAATGGCAAATCGTGACGGTCGCGTTTGCGCCCCTGGCCTTCTGGCAGAGCATGGCGGCCATCGGTTTGCCCACCAGTACGCCGCGGCCCAGAATCACCGCTTCCGCTCCGTCGGTCTTCACGCCGGAACGCACGAGCAATTCAACGATGCCCGCCGGTGTGCAAGGCTGAAAACCGGTCGGGTCGCCGAGCATCAGTTTGCCGACGTTGACCGGATGGAAACCGTCCACGTCCTTTTGCGGCAGAATCGTCGCGGAGACGACGGCTTCACGGATATGTTTCGGCACCGGCGTCTGCACGAGAATGCCGTGCAGTCGCGGATCGGCATTCAACCTTGTCAACAACGCGAGCAGTTCACCTTCGGTCGTGGCTTCGGGCAAAACGTGCGTTTCGGAAAAAATGCCGAGTTCGGCGCACGCTTTTTCCTTGCGGCCGACATAGACCCTGGACGCCGGGTCTTCGCCCACACGAACGAACGCGAGGCCCGGTCGGACCCCGCGTTGGTTCAATTCCGCGACGCGCTGCGCCAGTTCCCGCTGGACTTGCGCGGCGACGGCGCGACCGTCAATGACATTGTGACCGTAAGTCTCTGGTGACGCGGCCATCAATGAGCTTGTGACTGTCGTGGACTCTTGAAAATGACCTTGGGAATGGCTTCGGTTTGAATCACCCGGATGCTCTGGATGTTGATGAGCGGCGTGTCTTTCCAGCGCGCATCAAGGCCTTCCTCGCCCGTGACGATGATCCGCATGTTGACATATTTGCTCAGGTCGAGATTCGGCGCGGTGGTGTAAAGGTAATTGATGTTCACGTCCGTGGCCGGGTCATACAATTCGTATTTCGTCGGCGCGGCGATGCTGCCCACGGCGCGGACGACACCTTCATGCGACACAACGCGCGGCTGCGGCGCCGAGGGTGCGGCGGGTTGGGCCATGGACGGTTGTTCGGGCACCGGCGCGGGCACCGGCGCGGGCGCCGGGGCTTCCTGCTTCAAATACATCGCGGCCACAAAAGCGTAGGTGCTGGCCGGGGGATCGATTTGCATCCATTCGCCCTTGGTGGTGATTTCATTCACCGCCGTGCCCCGCTCGATGACGCCGAGGACGCTGTAATTTTCGCCCGGACCGGCGCGCAAATTCAATTTCTTGGCCGAGACCGTCTTGCTGGAGGCATCAACATAAGAACTCTTGACCCAAACATGCGTGCTCGAAGGCAGGGCGATTTTGGCCCACTGTGCGGGTTCATTGGCTTTGTGCTTGTCCAGATTGATCTGCTCCATAACCGTGACGGTTTCGCCCTTCTTCAAATGGGTGACGACTTCGCCCTTGAGGCCAGCCTGGCCGCGGGCGTTGATGTTGGCCGTGACTTCCGCCGGGCCGGGCCCGAGCGTGACCATCGGCTCGTGGATGGGCTTTAACGGCGCGGCCTTGTGTTTCTTTTTGACGGGCGCCGGCGCGGGCGCCGGTTCCACCGCCGGCGCGGGCGTGCCCGATGGTGCGGGGGCGACCGCCGGGGACGGCGCGGGGATGGGAGGCAGTGCGTTTGTATTGTCCTGCGCAACCGCGTTTGTTGCGATCATTGCGCCCAATATCAACCAGCAGTTCATTTTCATATTTCCTGAAGTAAAGTTCTTATCTCGGTTTCTGTCAATGTCCGCCAACGGCCCGGTCTCAACTCGCCCAGCTTGATTTTGCCAATCTGGGTCCGCTGCAACCGTTTCACCGTCAGGCCCTGCGATTCAAACAGCCGCCGAACTTCGCGGTTTTTGCCTTCGCCCAATTCCAGTTCCACCACGCTCCGGGCGCGGCTGGAGGAAATGAGTCGGACCGCCCGGGCCTGCAACTTATCACCTGCGTGCCAAATACCCCGCAAGAATCGTTCCAACATGGCCTTATCCACCCGGCTGTCAACAGTAGCCACGTATTTTTTGCACACGCCGTAGCGCGGATGGGTCAGGCACAGGGCGAATTGTCCATCATTGGTCAAAAAAATCAACCCTTCACTGTCAAAATCCAGACGGCCCACGGAATGCAGATTTTGCCACTCTTTGGGCAATAAATCATGGATGGTCGGGCGTCCCAGCTCGTCCCGCTGCGAACAAACACAGCCCACCGGCTTGTGCAGGGCCACGTACAGCTTGCGTTTGGCGCGTACCGGCCGGCCATCCACCGTCACGGCGTCGTGCAGCGGATCCACCTTCGTTCCGAGCAACCGGGCCGTCCGGCCGTTGACCGCCACCCGGCCGTCCAGGATGATTTGTTCCGCCGCCCGGCGCGAAGCCACGCCGGCCTCCGCCAGGAATTTTTGAAGACGAGGGTTCGGTGACATCTGACCGGTGACCAGCAATGGAAACTCGCGTCACACGCCACGCGCCACGTTTTACACCTCGGGCTTGGTCTTGCGGAGGCCGGTGATGCGGTCGCCGTCCTTCCACTGGCCGCGTTTCTTGAGGAGTTCGGTGCGTTCGAAGCGCTTGAGAACGTTGCGCTTGCCCCCTAGGGTGGACGCCGCGCGCAGACTGCGATGCTGTGACATAAATTTTCTTCGGTTGAATTATCGGTAAAAATCGAGCGGCAAGCATACCACATCAAACCGTTCCGGCAATGATGAAATTTCACCGCTTCCATTCCGGCAAGCCAGCAAACGCCAGGCTTTCAAAGCCTGTTCAGCGGATAATGTTGATCTATGAATCTGTAATCGCGGTCGTTTTCCAGAAAATTGACGCCCTGCTGGAGGATGACGGCGGAAATCAGGCAATCCATGGAATTCCGAATCGTTATCCCTTTGCGCCGCAATTCGCGGTAGATCGTCGCGCCCAGTTCAAACGTCGTCCGGTCGTCTTCAAGATAAATCAAATTTTCAAACTGTCGTTTGACGGCGACAAATTGCTTTTCGTCGCGAATGCCCTGCAATACCTCGGCCAGCACAAAACCGCAGCAGCAAATGTCATCGCGGTCCCGGACACACTGCTCCAGCTTTCCGGCCTGGTCGGTTTTTCTTCCGGCAAAAAAATCAATCCAGACGGTCGAATCAACGAGCAGTCTCATGGAATCCGGTTGCGGCGCATGGCCTCAAGATTTCCCTGCCAACGAACCTTGCCCTTAAGCGATAACAAACCGGTTTGTTTTTCGCGGCGGACCAATTCCTGAAGCGCGTGATGCACCAGTGCGCGCCGGGTTTTCATGCCGGTCGTCCGCAAGCCCCGGCGGACCAAACCTTCATCCAAAACAATGTTGGTGCGTTTCATTTGATACACATTACACTCACAAAAATGTGTATGCAAGCCTGATTCGCATCCCGGCCCGGTTCATCTCTGTTCCGCCACGCGCACCACTTCGCCCCGCAGGGCCTCCAAGGCCACCGGCTTGCGCAGCGCCGGCAGTTGCGTGGTATCAATGAATTTCTGGAACAGCGGGTGATTCTCCAGCGCGGTGAGGAAAATAAACCGCCGGGCCAGCGAAGGATTCGAGCGTTCGACCGTGGCATACAACAGGTCGCCCTCCACCCGCGACATCTGCAAATCGCAAACCACGGCATCCAGTTGGTGCTCGATGACGAACTTCAACGCCAGCGCGCCGTCGGGCACAATCGTTGCCTCGTAACCGTCACGTTCAAGGGTTTCTTTGAGGGACCAGGCAAGTTGAATATCATCGTCCACGATCAGGACGTGCTTTTTCCGAGGTGTGCCATTGTTGGTATCCATGACGACTGGCCTCGCCCCTGATAATACACTTGAATGCAGACAATGCAAGTTTTTTAAGCGTCTGAATCCACCTTGCCGGTGTGCTGGTGACGGCAACCTCCCGCCGCCAGTTCAGAGGCACGCGGCAAGGATGCCGCCGTGACTGGCAACCAAGGGTGATGGCCGCTACCCTTTCAATGCCTGTTCCCGCTCCAGCAGCGTGGGATGCGAATAGTAAAACGCACTGTAACAGGGATGCGGCGTGAGATTGCTCAGGTTCTTGTCGTTCAGCTTGCGCAACGCGCCAACCAGGGATTGCGTCTCGCTCATCACCCGCGCGGCGAAGGCGTCGGCCTGATATTCGTAACGGCGTGACCACCAATGGATCAGCGGGGAAAACCAGAATGTGACCGTACCGGCCAGCAGTCCAAACAGCAACAGGGCCGGGGCAATGGTTCCCGGCCCAAATCCGAAGGCGCGGTAAAACCATTCCTGCCGGGCCAAAACGGAAAGAAGATAGAAACCCGCCAGCGAACCGGCCGACGAGAAGATCAGCATTTTCGGAATGTGCCTTTTCTTGAAGTGGCCGATTTCATGCGCCAGCACCGCCACCAGCTCCGGCCCGGTCAGTTGCTGCACCAGCGTGTCGAACAGCACGATTTTCCGGAACCGTCCGAAACCGGTAAAGAACGCGTTCGAATGCCGCGAACGTTTGCTGCCGTCCATCAACTGGATGCTTTGGGCGCGGAATCGGGTTCGCTGCGCCAGCTCGAACAACCGTTGGCGCAGGTCGCCGTCCGGCAGCGGCGTGAATTTGTTGAACAGCGGCAGAATCAAAACCGGCGCGAGCACGGCCATCAGCAATTGAAACGCGAGCAATGCCGCCCATGCCCACAGCCACCACCACACTCCCGTCCATTCGACAATTTTCAGGACAAGCACCAGCAACGGATAGCCAAGCCCGAGGGCCAGCAGCAGGCCTTTCAGCCGGTCGGTCCACCAGATTTTCGGCGTCGTGGTGTTGAACCCGAATTTTTGTTCCAACCGGAACTGGGCATGCCAGTCGAAAGGTAATCCGGGCAGCGACATGGCGAAGCCCGCTGTGAATAGAAATGCTGCCATAGCCCATGCCGACTGGCCAGGTCCATGGGAGAAAAGCTGAAAGGCCCAGGGCAAAACGCCGCTGAACAGGACGATCAGCAGGACCACCGTGTTGCAAGTGCCTTCAATGTTTCCCAACCGGCCTTTGGCCAGCGTGTACGCGACGGATTTTTTATACGTGGTCTCGTCAATGATCCCCCGAAATGCCGGCGGCACTTCGCCCGCGTGCGCGAGCACATGCCGGCGGTTGAGGAATGCCAGCCAGAGTTCCACCGCCAGCCGGGCGAAAACCAGTCCCAACGTGATCCAGACAACGATGTTCACAAGTCGCAATTCATCAGACTTGCGGCTGATCGTAAATGATTTATTTGGCCGCTCCTCAATAAACCTGCACCAGCATTGCCGCATTCTGAGCTGACTTCACGACAGCCTCCAACCTCCACGCGTAGCGGCGCGTCGGCAGACCGCCGCTGACTGAAGACAAAATGGCGGCGATCTTCGGCGTAGCGGCTCCTCAGCAGAGAGCCGTCGTTTGGAAAAAAGAAATTTGCGGCGCTCTGCCGAGACGCCGCTACGTCGGAATTCACCACTTCAGCTCCGGCAGCCGGCGCGCGACTTCCTCCGCGTTGGCGCGGCTGTTGAACGCGCTGATGCGGAAGTAGCCCTCGCCTTTTGAGCCGAAGCCGCTGCCGGGCGTGATGACCACGTTGGCCTCGCCCAAAATTTTGTCGAACGCCTGCCAGCTGGTGACCCCTTTTGGCGCCTTCACCCAGAGGTAAGGCGCGTTAACACCGCCGAAGACTTTCAATCCGGCCTGCCGCGCGCCTTCACGCAACACCTTCGCGTTGCCGAGATAATGGGCGATGAGCGCCTGCACCTGAGCCCTGCCCTCGGGCGAGTAAAGCGCCTCCGCGCCGCGTTGCACAATGTAGCTCACGCCATTGAATTTGGTCGCTGTGCGCCGCAGCCAGAGCGGATGCAGCGGTTCGAACCTGCCGGATTTCGTCTGCGCGTTGAGCGATTTGGGCACCACGGTGAATGCGCAGCGGACGCCGGTGAACCCGCCGTTTTTCGAGCAACTGCGGAATTCAATCGCGCACTCGCGCGCGCCGGGAATCTCGTAGATGGAATGCGGCAGATTGGCGTCGGTGATGTAGGCCTCGTAGGCCGCGTCGAACAAAATGACGGCCTTGTGTTCAAGCGCGTATTTCACCCACGCTTCGAGTTGCGGGCGATTTGCGGCCGCGCCGGTCGGGTTGTTCGGCGAGCAAAGGTAAATCACGTCCACGTCCCGTTTCGGCGGTTCGGGAATGAATCCGTTGCTCGCTTTGCACGGCAAATAAACCAGCTTCGAGTAAGCGCCGGTTTCGTTTGCGTCGCCGGTGTGGCCAACCATGACGTTGGTGTCCACATAAACCGGATAAACCGGGTCACTGATGGCGATTTTGTTTTTCGCGCCGAGGATGTCGAGCATGTTGCCGGTGTCGCATTTGGTGCCGTCGCTGACAAAAATTTCGTCGTCAGCCACGTCACAACCCCGATTGCGAAAATCGTTTTTCGCAATCGCGGCGCGCAGCCATTCGTACCCTTGCTCC
>JBKQOA010000095.1:0-23670 GCA_052145735.1 Limisphaerales bacterium | reverse complement strand
TGGGAACTCAGTTTTGAAGCAACGGCCGCACTTCGCCGGATGCGCCGTAGGCGGCTGGTTATCGCCGCCTGCTATTCGCAGGCTGAATTGTGGCCTTGATGTCACTCTATTATGCGAGACTCAATAGTTGTAGCGTCGAGCCTCTGGCTCGAATAAATCGGCGCAAAGCGCCGACACTACAAACCAAGTTTTTCCACCGCCGCCCGGGTCTTTTCCGGTGTCTCGTGCAGTATGGCCTGCCAGCCGCGCGCCGCGCCTCCCGCCACGTTTTCCGGCCGGTCGTCCAGATAGACAATGTCCGCGCCGCGCCGGCTGGCCAGTTTCTCCAGCGCCTCGTAAATTCCGGGGTTGGGTTTCATCGTGCCGACTTCGTAGGAATAAATGTAGCCGTCAAAGTTGGCAAAAAATGGAAAATTCCGCCGGACATGCTCCACCGCCAGATCGTTGGTGTTCGAAAAAATGTAGGTCGCGATACCGCGTTGGCGGATGCGGGCATGCAACTCAACCATGGGCGGGATCTCCGTGAAAATATCCGCGAAAAGTCCGCCAAACTCCTCCAGGGTGCCGCTGAATCCGGTCGCCTCCCGCACCTGCGTGTAAAATTCCCGGCGCGTCAAACGCCCGGTCTCGTAATCGATGATAAACCGGGATTGCTCGATCAGCACCCTGATTTCAGCCAGGGATGTTTTGCTCCGGGCGGCAATTTTCCGGGCGGCAATCGAGTAATCGAAATCCACCAAAACCTTGCCCAAATCGAAGGCGACAACGGTGTTCACGACATTTCCCGCCGGCCTTCCAGTGCCCGGCTCAACGTCAGCTCGTCGGCGAACTCCAGCCCGCTGCCGGCGGGCAGGCCGTAGGCGATGCGCGAAATCTTGAGCCCTTTGCGGGCGAGCCGTTTGGCCAGGTAATGACTCGTCGCGTCGCCTTCCACGTCCGTGCCCAGCGCGACGACAATCTCCCGGATGGGTTCCTCCCCCAGGCGTTTTTCCAATCCGTCAATCCGCAGGTCTTCCGGTTCGACGCCGTCGAGCGGGGAAATTTTTCCGCCGAGCACGTGGTATTTGCCGCGATAGGTGCCGGATTTTTCGACGCTTAAAATATCCACGGCGCGCTCCACCACGCACACCAGCGAGGCGTCCCGCCGCGCGTCGGTGCAGATGGGGCAGGGCGACTTCTCCGTCAACGCGCCGCACGTTGCGCAAAAACGGATCTTCTCCCGGGCATGGAGCATCACCTCGGCAAGTTGTTTCACCGCCGCCGAATCGGCTTGGACGAGGTGCAGGGCAAGGCGTTCGGCGGAGCGCGGCCCGATGCCGGGCAGTTTGTTCAGCGCGGCAATCAGCGAATCAACCGGTTCTGGAATCGGGTTCATCGTCCCTTTCGTTCTCGTTCTCGTCCTCGTCCTTCGATTACGAGGTCGAGCAGAAGGACGAGGAGGATTGAATTTGCTACATCAGTCCCGGCAGACTCAACCCCGCCGTGACCTTGCCCATTTCCGCGTTGGAAATTTCCTTGGCCTGCCCGAGCGCCTGGTTCGCCGCGGTCACAATCATGTCCTCGAGCAACTGCGCGTCGGACGGATTGAGCGCCTGGGGATCGATCTTGACAGACGCGAGGCTGCCGTCGCATTTGGCGGTGACCTTGACCGCGCCGCCGCCGCTGGTGGCCTCGACGGTGCGCGCCGCGAGTTGCGCCTGCACCTGTTCCATTTGCTGCTGCATCCGCGCAGCCTGTTTCATTAATTTTCCGATGCTGGACATAAATTCAGGTCTGGGGTTTTGGTTCTCGGATCCGGGATAAATCAGGTCAGGCGCGGACTTCGACGATCTGGCCTTTGAAAATTTCCAGGGCCTTTTGAATCAGCGGGTCGTTCTTGAAATCACTTTTGTTGAATGTCGCCGGCGCGGCAGGTTTGGCGGCGGCGGGCGCGGCGGGCGGCGGGAGGTTGGCGGCGGAAACCGGTACCGTCTTTTTTTCTGCCAATCCGGCCGGAGCTTCGGCCTTGATGAATTTGATCTGGGTGTTCGCGTGGCCCAGCTCGACCAGCTTGGTCTGGAGCAGAGTGTGGTTGCGCGCGTTGTCCACCAGCCCGAGATGATCCTCAAATTCGGGATCGAACCCGATGGTCAGGACGCCCTGAACGAAGGAAACCGGGTGCGCGTCGAGCAGGTAGGTCCGCGTAAACTGGCTCACCCGGCCGACGGCCTCGATGAGCCGGGTCCACAATTCAGCCAGGTCGCCGGACCCCGGTGCTGTTGCAGCAGGGGCGGCCAACGCCTGGTGGGCAGTGTGGGTTTTTGCCGGGGACCTGGCGGCGGGCGCAGCCACTGGAGAATTGATCGTTGAAGACGGCGGCGGTGAGCCGGGGCCACTCTGGCCGCGCAACTGGTTGAGCTGCTTCAAAACCGAATCGAGACTCACGGCCTGGCGCGCTTCGATGGCCTTCAATAAGGTGACTTCCAGCAGGATTTTCCGGGATGCGACGTCGCGCAGGCGGATTTCGGCATCGGTCAGCACCTCCAAAATGCGCGTAAGCGATTCCACTCCGGCCAGGGCGGATTGGTCCTTGAGCGCCGCAACCTCGGCTTCGGAGACTTCCAGCAGGCTCAAATCGCCGCGCGAGACCTGGAAGATGAGCAGATTGCGGAAATGGTTGAGCAGATCGGAAAGCAGGCGGCCGAGGTCCTTGCCGTTTTTCGCCAGTTCGTCCAACCCGCCCAGCGCGGCCTGGATTTCGCCGGCCAGAACCGCCCGGGTCAGGCCCAGGACCTGGCTTTGGGCGGCCAGGCCGAACATGGAGAGCACATCGGCTTCCTCGATCTTCCCGCCGCAAAAGCTGATGAGCTGGTCGAGCGTGGATTCGGCGTCGCGCATCCCGCCGTCCGCGCCGCGCGCAATGGCCAGGAGCGCCGCGTCGTCAATTTTCACCTTTTCCAGCTTCGCAATGTGCGTGAGGTGTTTGACAATCAGCGCGGAGGGAATCCGCCGCAGGTCAAACCGCTGGCAGCGCGACAGGATGGTCGGCAGGACCTTTTCCGGGTCGGTCGTGGCGAACATGAACTTTACGTGCGCCGGTGGCTCCTCCAGCGTTTTCAGCAGCGCGTTGAATGCCGCCGTCGAGAGCATGTGGACCTCGTCAATGATGTAAATCTTGAACGCCGAGTTGGCGGGCGCGTACTTGCAGGTCTCGCGGAGTTCGCGCACCTGTTCGACGCCGTTGTTGCTCGCCCCGTCAATCTCCAGCACGTCGAGCGAGCGGCCTTCAGCAATTTCGAGGCAGCGCGGGTCCGAGTCGTCAAAATTGGTTTTCGGGCCGCCGGTGCAGTTCAGGCATTTGGCAAAGATGCGGGCGATGGTGGTCTTGCCGGTGCCGCGGGGACCGCAGAACAGGTAGGCATGGGCGATGCGTTTCTGCTCGATGGCGTTGGCCAGCGTCTGCGTGACGTGTTCCTGGCCGACCACATCGGCGAACCGTTGTGGCCGGTATTTTCTGGCAATGACCTGATAGCTCATGTAAGTGCGGAATTCGGAGTGCGCGGTGCGGAGTACATCCAACGTCGGAAGCAGTGCTTAATTCCGCACTCCGCCTTCCGCACTCAAAATTCAAAATGCCAGGGTGACCACGGCAGATACGGAGCAAACTACCGTTGCTGCCTTCCGGCCCTGGCGGGGTTCGTAAGTCCACATTCCATGGGCCCTGGCGAAAGAAGCCTAGGGCAGGCGTTGCCGGTTGTCGAGCCAAAGCGGAGCCCCGCCGCCGCCTGGTTTGGCGGGGCGAGGCTTTGGACGAACCGGGTTGCGCGCATCAAAAAATCGATGCCGAACAAAAGATTTGATTCGCAACGCGTCGCCGTTGGGCTTAGACTCCGAACAGACCATCAGACAGTGACTGTCCCCATGACATGGGTCGAACAATTGCAGTCCGCCAACTGGTTTCAAGCAACCGGCTGTGTGCTGGGCGCCTATTGCCTCGGGTGTCTCGCCACCGGCTATTACCTCGTCCGTTTGCGCACGGGCCGGGACATCCGGGACATCGAAAGCGGCAGCACCGGCGCGCGCAACGTCGGCCGCCTGTTGGGCAAATCCGGTTTTGGGTTGACGTTGCTCGGTGATTTCGCCAAGGGCTCGCTGGCGGTCTGGGGCGCGCAGGAATGGACAAACAATCCCCACCTCGTTGCCCTGGCCATGCTGGCCGTTGTCGCCGGACACATCTGGCCGGCTCAACTGCGCTTTCGTGGCGGCAAAGGCGCCACCACGTCGCTTGGCGCCCTGCTGGTGTTCGACTACCGGCTGGCCCTGACGTTCGCCGCGCTGTTCCTGGGAGGTTTTATCCTGATGCGAAGAAGCGTCCTGCCGGGAATGTTCGCCTTCGTCTGCCTGCCGCTCGCCGGCTTGTGGTTCGATCACGACGGTTTGACGGCCACGCTCGTCGCGGTGATGGCGGCGATGATTTTGTTTGCGCACCGGAAGAATTTCGGCGAAGAAACCACCGTGTTGTCGGCCCGCCATGAGGCGGCGCCGGAAACCGAATCGTCCAAATTATGAACCCATCAGAACCGCTGGTATTCAAACTGGCGACGGAAGACTGGGAATTCGAGCAGGTTCACCGCCTGAACTACCGGACCTTCGTCGAGGAAATCCCGCAGCATGAGCCGTCCGCTGTCCCGCGGCTCGTGGACAAATTCCACGCCGAGAACACGTATCTCATCTGCCTCAGCGGCCAGAAACTGGCGGGCATGCTCGCCGTCCGCGGCCACCGGCCGTTTTCGCTCGACCAGAAACTGCCGGAGTTGGATTCGTACCTGCCGCCGGGGCGGACCATTTGTGAAATCCGGCTGCTGGCCATCGAAAAGAAATTCCGCGGCGCGCGCGGCGGGCAGGTTTTGTCGGGCATCCTCGCGCTGCTCTGGCAGCACGGGGTTGAGAAAGGCTACGACCTGGCCATCATTTCCGGCACAACGCGGCAGCTGAAACTCTACACGCACCTCGGCTTCGTGCCGTTCGGCCCCATCGTCGGTAGCGGCGACGCGCAGTTTCAGCCGATGTATGTGACGCTGGAAACATTCGAGGTCACGGCCCGCGAATTCCTGCGCTCGTCGCCGGCGCGCTCGTTTCATCCCAGCGCGGTGAATTTCCTGCCCGGGCCGGTGGCCGTGCGGCGCGAGGTGCGGCGCGCGTTCGAGCAGGCGCCGGAATCGCATCGCAGCGACAGTTTCCAGTCGGATTTTCAAGCCACCCGGCGGATTCTCGCCGAGCAGGTGAATTCCCAAAAGGTTGAATTGTTCATGGGCTCCGGCACCCTGGCCAACGACATCATCGCCGGGCAATTGTCGCTGCTCGGCCGGCCCGGTTTGGTGTTGAGCAACGGCGAATTTGGCAGCCGTCTCGTCGAGCAGGCGCGGCGGTTCAAACTCGAATTCGACACGATGGAATTTCCCTGGGGCGGCCCGCTGGACCTGGCCGCGGTCGAGGGAAAACTTTCCCGCCGGGCCGCGCCCGCCTGGCTTTGGTGCGCACATTGCGAAACGTCCAGCGGCGTCCTTAATGATCTCGCGGGGCTCAAAACCTTGTGTGCCGGCGCGGGAACGAAACTGTGCCTGGATTGCATCAGCACCGTCGGCACCATGCCCGTGGATTTGAGCGATGTTTATCTGGCGTCGGCTTCCAGCGGCAAGGGATTGCGCGCGTATCCCGGACTGGCGATGGTTTTTTATCATCATGAAGTTACGCCCGTGCCGGACCGATTGCCGCGTTATCTCGACCTGGGATTTTATGCGCAGGAGCAGGGGATACCGTTCACCTTTTCGTCCAATTTATTGCATGCGTTGCATGCGGCCGTCCGCCGGTTGAATCTGGAAAAGCGGTTTGAAGAAATAGCCGGGATGTCCGCCGGACTGCGCCTGCGCCTGGCGGAAATGGGCTTCGACCTGGTCGGCCGGGACACGCAGACTTCACCGACTGTCATCACCATCGCCCTCCCGGCGGAAATGAATTCAATCCGGGTCGGCGAGGCCATGCATGAAGCCGGCTACCTGTTGAGTTACAACAGCGGCTATCTCCGCCGGAAAAACTGGATTCAGATCTGCCTGATGGGTGAATGTTCGCGCGAAAAAATTGTCCCGGTCGCCAATGCCCTCAACCGCGTTTGTTTCCGCGGACGGGCTGTTGCTCCGGCCGCGGAACCGGCTGCCGGTTAATTGCCGCATTTAACTTCCACCTCCCGGGAGCGCTGGCGTCCCGCCGGCTCGCTACGTTGTGGACTTTCTTTGAACCCGCCGACGAGACGTCGGCGCTTCCAGGCATCGTAATCCGGTTCAGTCTTGCTATTTTCATCGCCAGGTAGCCTGTCATTGCGCACCGGTTTTCATCGGCCAGCCCGCTGCCACCATTCCCTTGTATCCGCCGATGAGCGAGTGGACGTTGCGGTACCCCATCTTTTGCGCCGTGTCGCAAGTTAGTGCCGACCGGTACCCGCCGCCGCAATACATGATGATTTCCGTCTTCGGATTGGGAAACCGCTTTTCCAGGTCGCGCTCCAGGATTCCCTTGCCCAGATGCACCGCTTCGGCGGCATGGCCGGCCCGCCATTCGTGGTCCTCCCGCACGTCCAGCAGGACAATCTTGGGATTGGCGGCCAGACGCGCGCGCGCCTCGGCCACGTTGATTTCATTGATGCGCTTTTTGGCGTCGTTGATGAGCTTCAAAAAAACGGGTGAATGATCCATGGCGGCAAGTTAGGCCGGCCGGCAGGCCGGTCAACAGATTTTGTCGCCGGCAGCCGGTGATTGCGGTGTCTGGACAGCGCAACTTGCTGTCCCTATATTTCCTCATTGAAAAAATTCAAAAAAACTGTCTGCCGGCATCGGATGAAAATCGGCCGGGTATCCCGGTCGCTGGGCGACAGGAAACACGAAGGCTAAAGAATCTATTCTCGCGATACATCCCATGCCCGGTGACATGGACAAATTACAGCGTTCCGCCCGCCACGTTGCCCGCTGGCAAAAGGCCCAGCAGCAAATGCTTCATGGCCGGTCGGACCTGGCCTTGCCCGCCTATCAGGATTTGCTGAGGAACTTTCCGGGTATTGCCGGGCTGTGGTTTGAACTCGGAATGGCGGCCGGCATGGAACTGGAATTTGAACTGGCCGACCGGGCCTTTCAGCGCACGGCGGAGCTGGCGCCCAAAGACATTTCCATGCTGGTGCTGCTCGGGCAGCAATATCACCAGCTCCGGCAACTGGACAAGGCCCGCGCCTGTTTCGAACGCGCCGTGGCGGCGGATCCCTCCTCCGTGCACGCGCAGCTCAGCCTGGCCGACTGGTATGAACGGGAACGGCGGCTGGATGACGCCTGCCAATGCGTCGAGGCGTGCTTGGAGCGGCATCCGCAGGACCCGCAGGTGTTGTGCCTCAAGGCGCTGCTGTTGCATCGCCGCGGGAGCAACCCGGAAGCGGAATCGCTCCTGCGCGATTTGATCAAGCGCGGGTCATCGGACGCGAACGTGACGTATTCCGCGCGCCAGCAACTGGCCGCGGTTTTGAATGAGCTTGGCCGGTACGCGGAAGCCCTGCATTGGTTGCAGGAGGCCAAAGCTGTCATCCGCCGGACCGCCGACGTTGCGAAACTGGAGGCGGATTACGACCGGGCCGACCGCCGGCGGTGGGAATTACTAGCCGCGTTGACACCGGAAATGATTCAACGCTGGCGCCGGGAAGGTCCGGCCTCGCCAATTCGTTACCGCATCGCCTTTCTGGGCGGGCATCCCCGGAGCGGCACCACGCTGCTGGAACAAATCCTGGGCGCGCATCCCGGCCTGGCGGCATTTGACGAGCCCGTGGCCTTCGTGCAGGAGGTGTCGGAGAAGCTTGCGCCGCTGAATGGAGCCGGCCTGCTGACCCCGGACCGCTTGGACGCGCTTTCCGTTCCCCAGCGCGCTCATTTCCGGCAGCGCTACCTGAAAAGTCTTTTGCGGGAAGAAACGGGTGTCCCCGAAGCGGAGGTGTTGCTGGATAAAAATCCCTCCCCGACGTCAGCGCTTCACCTTTGGTTGCGGGTGTTTCCCGATTTCAAGGCAATCATCGCCCTCCGCGACCCGCGCGACGTGATGGTCAGTTGTTTTTTCCAGAACCTGCGGTTGACCACCACCAACGCGAATTTCCTGAGCCTTGAGCGGACGGCGAAACACTATGCCGACCTCATGGATGTCTGGCTGCGGCTGCGCGAACTGGGCGGCTTCGACTGGATTGAGGCGCGTTACGAGAACGTCGTTAAAGACCCCGAAACCGAGGGGCGGCGGGTCACCGAATTCCTGGGATTGTCCTGGCATCCCCGGCAGGCGAACCACGCCGAGTTCAGCCGGAAGAAATACGTGTTTGCGCCGAATTACAACGAAGTCGCCCGGCCGGTGTACCAGCGCGCGGTGGGCCGCTGGCAACATTACGCGGAGGCGCTGGCCCCGATTCAGGAACGGCTGGCCCCCTATTGCCGCGCTTTTGGTTATTCGTGATTCGTTCGTTTGCCGCCGCCCTTACAAATTTCATTGGTGACGGGATGAGCGAGCGGAATTGGACCCTTGTCAACCACCTGTTATGCTGGTTTTGGCGAAAAACGAGTAAATGACAAGCGAAGTGAGAATACTACAATACTAGGGACATGCGTTTATGATTGATTGTTTCCCTTTTATGACAGCCAATTTATTCCCCAGATTTTTACTCATGTTCTGTATTGCCATAGTGCCATTTAATGTGGTAGCGGGCGAGCTTCCTGCGGGTGTGCCGAGAACAATCTGGCCGGATGGCACAACCACAGTCGATCCGATGTTCACTACGCAAGCCTATCAAAAAAAGGCCTTCAGGTTGGTGCTTCAAGAAGCAAACCAAGTGGCCAAGGAAATGAAGTTGCCGGAGAAGCTGCCCATTACTGAATCAAACGTGGTTCACACATTCATCAGCGCGTTTGGCTTCGCATATACCTACAAAGCAATCGGCAATGTTACTACCTCGAATTATTGGTATGGTGTCGAACACGGCAATAAATTTAGCGGTTTAACCATCGTGGATTTAGACAGGCATTGTTTCAAATACCAAGAACAATACCAGTGGCCGGTGAGCCGGATCGATACCAATGGAGCCTATCAACTGGCGACACAATGGTTGGCTGCCATGCGAATGGATGTCAAGGCGTTGAATCGGGACTGTAAGGTGAAGATTACAATTGATGCCTTTTGGAATGGTCTTAAACCTGGAGAAGAGCTTCAAAAGAATACGTTTGTCCCAATCTATAATATATCTTGGCTCTCCTCCAATAACCAAGCTGAAAACTACGGCGATGTGGCGTATGTTCAGCTTTTCGCACCAACTAAAACACTACTTCAGTTCGCTATTAATAACCCAAAATACATCCTGCGAAAACCTGTGGTGTTCAGAAATCTTGCCACGCTGTTTCCAGGAAGGGCGCTAATTAAAACTAACGCGACTGTCAAAACGATAATTGCACCGCATCCCCCTCCTCCCTGAATGACTGTCAGCGTAAACGAGTTAGTCCGCACTGTTGCAAGGACGATAATCGGAAAACTTTATGGACATCAAAAGCATCGGCGAAGTGCCATCCTTCATTACCAAGGACGGCTCGGAAATCCGCGAGTTGCTGGCGCACCGCAATTCGGTCATCCGCCACCAGAGTCTGGCCGAGGCGCGCCTGCCGGCCGGCGCCAGCACGCAGGAACATTACCACGTCCGCACCGAGGAGATTTATTATCTCACCCACGGCACGGGGCGGATTCGCATCGGGGATGAAACGCGCGACGTGAAGGCCGGTGACGCCATTGCCATTCCGCCGGGCTGCAAACATAAATTGTGGAACACCGGCACCGGCCCATTGCGCCTGTTGTGCTGCTGCGCCCCGGCCTATGAACACGAGGACACCATCATCACGGAAGGCGAACCGTAGCCGCCAGCGTGACGAAGCGGGTTCTTTTGAACAATCTCATCCTGTTTCCGCCTCGTTACCTCGGCGGCCACTGCTCCTCCCGGCTTGCCGGCGGTTTCGCCCGCCGAAACCGGCGAATCGTGAATTGACCTGCGCTCCGCCGCGCGTTTAACTGTCGCCATGAAGATTTCCGATTTCGGGGCCCTGCTGATGGTGGCTATGCTGGCGAACGGTTGCGCCGTTTTCCATCATCAGGCGAAAACGCCCCCGCCGGCCGCGCAGGCTCCGCCGGCGATCGTCACGCCGGACAAATCGCTTACGGCCAGGGTCGTTTCCTACAATGCCACCGGCCGCTTTGTCGTCCTGAGCTTCCCCGTCGGCCAGTTGCCCCGCATGGACCAGAGCCTGTTTCTGTATCGCAACGGCTTGAAAGCCGGCCAAGTCAGGATCACCGGCCCGCAGCAGGACAACAACATCGTGGCGGACCTCGTCGCCGGCGAGGCGCAGGTGGGCGACGAAGTGCGCGACCAATGATTTTTGCAGGGGCCGGCGTAAGGAGGCGCATGTATTCCCGGTCAATGCCGCCGCCGAAGCGGGCCTCGTTCCTTCGGCCCTCCGTTCAGTCTTCCTTTTTTTGTGATTTTTCGGTGAACGCTTTCACCGTTTTGGGCAGGGCGTTCTTCTGGTAGGGCGAATGGAGGTTGAAATAGATGCCGCACAACGGCCGGTCGCCGTCGCCCTGGCTGAGAATGATTGTCACCTGGTTGTCCAGCGCAATGCCGTGACGCAAACCGGGGCCGCGATTTTCATAGGCTTTGATCGCCTTGTCCATCAACGAAACCAGCGACGCCTCGAAATCCTCCGGCGTTTTTTCCAGGCACACGACGAATTTGTCGTACGCCTTGACGGCGGCGGCGATTTCACGCTTGAACGATTCAATGGTCATCACTGCAAGTTAAACCATTCCGCCAAAAATGCATTAAATATCAATCGTCCGCCGGGCGCGGCCGAGCCGGGGCGCGCGGTCCGAACAACGCCGTCCCGATGCGGACAATCGTCGCGCCTTCTTCAATCGCCGTTTCAAAATCGCCGCTCATGCCCATGCTCAAATGCGCCAGCGGGGCGCCCAGCGCCACCTCGGCCTGCGCCTTCAGCTCGCGCAGCCGCCGGAAATGCGGCCGGACCTTTTCCGGGTCCGCCGTCCACGGCGGCACGGTCATCAAACCCTGAAGCTCCAGCCGCGGCAGCGCGTTGAGCTCCTGGAGATCCGCCAGCAGTTTTTCCGGCGGGCATCCGAATTTGCTCGCCTCGCCGGCAACATTCACCTCCAGCAGGACCGGCAGGGTCCGGGCCGCCGCCTCGGCGCGTTTGTTGATTTCCCGCGCCAGGGCCAGGCTGTCCACGCTCTGAATCATCTCAAACAGCTCGACTGCGTCGCGGCATTTGTTCGATTGCAAATGGCCGATAAAATGCCAGCGCACCTTGCCGGAACACAGCGGGATTTTCGCCTTCGCCTCCTGCACCTTGTTCTCGCCGAAAAAAACCTGGCCGCAGCCCGCCGCGGCCATGATGGTTTCCGGTGGATGCGACTTGGAAACCGCCAGCAGCAGGACGGAATCCGGGTCCCGCCCCGCACGTTCGCACGCGGCGCGAATCCGTTGTTGGACTTTTTCGAGGTTGTCGGCCAGACTCACGCCGTCATCGTAAATCGTAAATCGCAAATCGTAAATGAACTACTGGCTGGCGAAATCCGAACCCGAAACCTATTCCTGGGCGATGTTGGTGAAGGAGGGCAGAACGGCGTGGACCGGCGTGCGGAATTTTGCGGCCCGAAACAATCTACGCGCGATGGCCGCAGGTGATCTGGTCTTCTTTTATCACAGCGGCGGGGAAAAATCCATTGTCGGCCTGGCGCGCGTGGCCAAAGCGGCTTATCCCGACCCGACGGCGGACGAGGGAGACTGGTCGGCGGTGGACCTCAAACCGGTCAAATCCCTGGCCCAACCCGTCGCGCTTGCGGCAATCAAAGCCGACAAAATCCTTCGGGAAATGAAGCTGGCAAAGCAGTCGAGACTGTCGGTTTCACCGGTCACCAGTGAACAATTCGCACGCTTGCTCGAACTCGCGAAAACAAGGATCTGAGGGGAACATCCGGATATAATTCCACCGCCTGTCCGCGGGTTCCGAGGGAAAACCGGCCTGACCGGACGGGCGCCGCTCCGGCAACCGTGACCGACGGACGGGCCTGGTGATACTCCAGCCAGGTCGCCCAGGGGAAGAGCAGGACAATCACCAGAAGGCCGATGTCCGTTTGTACGGCTGTGGGGGGCGCAAATATTCCGATGATGGTGGTCGCGGCGATCACCAGTGGCAGGTGGAAGGCGAACACGGCCAGGGAATGCCGTCCCAAAAGTGCCAGTGGCGCCAGCGGGCGCGACGGTACGCGCGGATTCCAGGCCAGCAGCAAACCAACCCAGGCCGCGAAGTTGAGCAGCCGCAACGGCCCGAGCGTCCATTTGTCCATCCAGCGGAACCAGTCGGGATTGATCGACAAAAATCCGTGCTGCGCCAGCAAACCGGCCAGCACAATCGAGGCGGAGACGGCCGCCACGCCGGACCGCCATGGGCCGGCGAGCAATGGCCGGCGCAAGGACGTTTCTCCGAACGCCAGTCCGCTCACCCAGACCAGTTGCCAGGCCAGAAGGTTGAAGGATCCCCAGCGCAAAGGAAGGAATCGACAGGGATCTCCGATGAGATGGGCGGTCAAATTGAATTGCGCAGCCAGCCAGCCGAGGGCCGAGAACCCCAGCAGGATTCCCCAACCTTGCCGCCGGGCAATCGCCAGCAACCACGGGGTTGCTCCCAGGAAAATGACGTAAAGCGGCAGGATGTCGAACAGGGGAGGTTGGTGCAGCAAAAGGGGTATCAGCGCCAGACTGCCCCAGGGATGGAGGAGAAAATCATGAAAATGATTGGCGAGCGGCGTCATCCGCGCGGCAAACATCCACGCCATCAACACCACCGGCACCACCACGATCAGGTGAATGAAATAAATCTTTCCCATCCGATTCCAAACCCGGCGGGACATGGCCGGCCAATTCGCCTGCCGATAAGTATTCCCGTAGGCGAAACCCGCCAGACAGGCGCTGAGGAAAATAAAACCCTCGGCTTCGCTCATGAAACCGAACGGTTCCTGCAAAAGATGTGAAACCGGCGTGGGGACATGCACCCCGGCCATTATGATCAATAACAGCCCACGCATGGCATCCAGGCGCATATCGCGCGACCGGGTTCCTGATTTCATCTGCCTCCTTGTTTAAGCATCAGCCGCTCTTATTGCGAAACCGCACCGACGGTTGGATATTACGAAAAGTATTCTCAATAGTCAACATATATTTTTCTACTAAATGAAATGAGTGCCTGTTTCAGCCTTCGGGATCGCTCCGTTCGGGACGGTTAGATGGGTGAACGCCCTTGATGAAAGTCGATTCAACTGGTGACGGGCAATGAAGCGGAGTTCAAGCGCGCCACAATATCATTGTGGTCTGGACGGGGTCAGGCGCCCGACCGGAACGTGCTGACAATCGCGGTCCTGAAGACATCAACGATGGTTTTCACCTGTCGCGGGGTGGTGCAATAGGGGGGCATCAGGACAATGACATTGCCCACGGGCCGCGTCAGTACGCCGCGTCGCGCCATGGCCTCACAAACGCGGATGCCGGCGCGTTCCCGCAAGTCAAATGGAGCGCGCGTCCGCCAATTCCGGACCAGTTCGATGCCGGCCATCAAGCCCACCCGACGGATGTCGCCGACGTTGGGCAGCGACCAGAGCGTTTGCAATTCGTCCCGCAAAGCCTTCTCCAGCCTTTGCCGCGCGCGAACCGATTCTTTGCTTTGTAAAATGTCCAGGCTGGCCAGCGCCGCCGCCGCGCCGAGTTGATTGGCCGTATAACTGTGCCCGTGGAAAAAAGTTTTGAATTCACTGTATTCGCCGAGAAAGGCGTCGAATACCTTCTGCGTCGTCAACGTTGCCGCCATCGGCAGGTAGCCGCCGGTCAGGCCCTTGGACAGGCACAAAAAATCCGGCTGAACGCCTTCGTGGTGGCACGCAAATAAACCCTCACCGTAGCCGCGCTTGTGAAAGCGCGGTTCCGTTGCCAGATCAACCCGCGCTTTTACAAGTGCGGCTGCACCCGTTCGTCCAAACCCGGTCATGACCTCATCCGCAACCAGCAGCGCGCCGTGACTCCGCGCAATTTCCGTCACCCGCCGCAGCCAGCCGGCCGGCTGCGGTATCATCCCTGCCGCGCCCTGTATCAGAGGTTCGAAGACAAATCCGGCATAAGAATTTTTCCTTCGCTTTTGCGCGGTGAATTTCCTCTCCACCGCTTCCACACATTCCCAATGGCATCGCCGGTATTCGCGCGCGTCGGCCCGCTCCGGTTTCGCGCGGTTGAACGGACAACGGTAGCAATAGGGCGACATGACCCGGTTCGTCTTGAACCGCAGCCCGGAGAAACTTTTGTGAAACAAATCAATATGGCCGAGCGACACCGCGCCCACGGTATCGCCGTGATATGCGCCTTCGAGCGAAAGGAATTCCGGTTTCCGGCTGCGGCCGGTGCGGCGCGCGTATTCGTAGGCGAGCTTGAGCGCAACCTCGAGTGCGGTCGAACCGTCGTCGGAAAAGAAAACCTTGTTCAATTGGGGATTGCGGATTGCGGATTGCGAATGGGCTGCTCTGACCAGTTCTTCCGCCAGCCGCGAGGCCGGTTCGTTGGCCAGGCCGAGCGCGGAACTGTGCGCAATTTTCCCAAGTTGACTTCGGATGGCCGCGTTGATCTTCGGCTGGTTGTGGCCGTGCAGGTTCGTCCAAATCGAGGAATTCGCATCGAGGTATTCACGCCTCCGAACGTCACGCAGCACCGCGCCCTTGCCCGCGACGATGACCACCGGCTCGCGCCTCAGCCAGTCGCGCATCTGGGTGAAGGGATGCCAGACATGGGCGTGGTCAAGTTGGGCCAGCGGGTGCATTCGATTTACGCCTTGCGGTTTGCAATTTCATTCAGCTCGGCGGCGAGCAAATTGACCTCCTGCGTTGTGTGGGCGGCGGTCAGTGTCACGCGCAAACGCGCGCGGCCGCGCGCCACCGCCGGATAGCGGACGGCGGGGACAAAGATGCCTCGTTCGCGCAACGCCGCCGCAACGGCAACCGTCTTGGTTTCGTCGCCGATGATGACCGGCAGTATGGCGCTGGGAACTGCCGATGGCCGATGGCCGATGATCGACTGGAGTTCAGCCACTCGCGTCCAGAGTGCTTTTCGCCGCGTTTCACCTTTTGTGGATTGAATCAAGCGAATGCCGGCGGTGGCCGCGGCGGCGGCGGCCGGGACCGGCGCGGTGGAAAAAATAAAACTGCGGGCGCGGTTGACGAGAAAATCTATCAGGAGACGCGAACCGCAGATGTAACCGCCGGAAGCTCCGACCGCCTTGCCAAGCGTGCCCATCTGGATCTCAACCCGTTCGCCCACGCCGGCTTCCTCCGCCAGGCCCCGGCGGTTATTCCCGTAAAGCCCCGTCGCGTGCGCCTCGTCCACCATCAGCCAGGCGCCATGTTTTTCCTTGAGCGCAACCAGCTCCCGCAACGGCGCGGCGTCGCCATCCATCGAAAAAATACTTTCGGTGACTATTAAAACATGGCGGGTGGCGGGTGACGGGTGGCGCGAATTTGTTGCGGCCCATTTCAAAATTCTCTCCAGATCATCCAAATCGTTGTGGGCGAACACGCGGATTTTCGCGCCGCTGAGCCGGGCCGCGTCCACGATGCAGGCGTGGACGAGCTTGTCGAGAATGATGATGTCATCCTTGCCGAGCAGCGCGCAAATGGTTCCGATGGCGGTGGCGTAGCCGGTGGAAAACGCCAGCGCCGCCCCGGTATCTTTGAAACTGGCGATCGCTTCCTCCAGTTCGTGATGCGGGGCGAGCGAACCGCCAATGAGCCGCGAGGCCCCGGAGCCGGCGCCAAAGGTTTCCACCGCCCGGACCGCAGCCTCCTTGAGCGTCGCGTCATTGGCCAGGCCCAGATAATCGTTGGACGAAAAATTCAGCAATGTCCGGCCGCCGATTTGGAGGCGCGTGCCCGGCGGCGAATCCACCCGGCGCAGTTCCCTCAACAGGCCTTGCTCACGCAACGCCGTCAGCCGCCGGTCCAGTTCTTTGTCAAACGAGTTCACTTCCGGAATTTACGGTTTGCGATTTGCGATTTACGAGCAAAAAGGCGGACCACGCGTCAATCGTAAATCGGAAATCTAAAATCCTTCCGGTGGAATGACCCATTGTCCGTCAATCATGCCGGCGCTCACCGGGCCGGAATGGGCCAGCACGGCTGCGTAAGCGCCACCGGCGCCGGTCCGGGCCGGGATGGCGATCAAATCCGCCAGGGCCTTTTTCGAGAATTCGCCGATTTGTCCGGCCAGACCGAGCGCGCGCGCGCCGTTGACCGTGGCCATCCGCAAGATGTCCGCGGGTGAAAGTCCCGGTTCCCAAGCTGCCAGCGCGCGCATTTCTCCAAACATATCGAGTTCAGGCTTCGGTTTCCCGCGCAAGCGGACGGTCGTCAGGCTGTCGCTGCCCAGACAGATGTTGACCCCCGCGTCAGCGAGTTGCCGGAACTGAAACGCCGGATGGCCGAAGTAGTCATGACTGCGCGGGCAATGGACCACATGGACGTGGTGTTTGCCAAGCAACGCGGCATCGCCGCGCGCCAGCAGGTTGACGTGAATGGCCAGCAGGTTTTTACCCAGCATCCCGCTGCGGGCGAGGTGCTGGACCGGCGAACCGAGGCCGCAGTCGGACATGTCGCGCGCGTTGCGCTGCAGCCAGTTGTGCATCGCGCCGCGCGCATGCATGAACATTTCAAATTCCTGCTCCGATTCCGCGACATGCATGCACAGTCGCCAGCCGCGGGCCCGGGCGGTTTCGGCGCTGAGCCGAAGCAGCCCGGGCAAGGTGGAGTAGGGGGCGTGCGGCGAAAGCGCGGCGGAACAACGCGGATGCGAAAGCGACTCAATTTTTTCGACCGCCTCCTGGAGGACACCCTCCGGGTCACGCCGGCTGCGGATCCCGGTCATTTCCAGAAACGAAAAAACCCGCAAGGGAGTGGCGTCCCAAACTTCCGGCAAAAGGTCGGGGACGGATTCAATGTCGGCGACCGTTGTCGTGCCGTTGCGTACGAGCATTTGCGCACCGTTCAGCCAGGAACGCACGTAGTCGGAATAACCCCAGCCGGACTTGGCGGCCATGATGAGCGGAATCCAGTCGGTGAAGGTTTTCGGCGGCGGCAACATTCCGGCCATGTCGGTGTAGTCGAGATGGCAGTGGGCGTTGACGAGGCCGGGAAGCAGAATGACTTCGCCAAGATCCAAAAGTTTGCCGTCCGACCGCGACCGCACGTCGGGCCAGGGACCGACCGCCGAGATGCGGTTTCCGGAAATGACCACGGCGCCGTTTTCCACCGGCGGCTGCGCAACCGGCACCAGGGTGCGGGCGCGAATTATCATGTCGGTTGAACCGCTCATCGTCAAATCGTTGCAGCGCTTAATACGATTTAACGACAGGCGAATCAACGCCCAACCCTCACGCCGCTTCCGTTTCCTGGCGGGTCCGTTTTGTGCGCGCGGCGATCTTGTGCTTGCGGGCCTTCCATTTGTTGTGGCGCTTGCGGATCTGCTGTTTGATTTTTTTGGCGACCTTGTCAACGGCTGCGTACAGGTCGCTTTCGACGTCCTCGGCAAAAAGGTCGGGCCCGCGCACGCTTACCCGGATGGAGCAGGAGAATTGTTTTCCGGCGGCGCGGGTATGGTCATGTTCGAGGGTCACGCGCGCATCAATGGTGCGCCGGTCAAAATGATCGAGTTTCTCCAGTTGCTTGATGACGTGCTCTTCGATGGCCCGGGTCAGGGTGACGTTGTGCGTCGACAGAATCAATTTCATGATTCCAACATGCAACCAGCAGGGACAAAAATCCAGTTTTTCCTTGGATTTGCACAATGCAGCGAAAGTCGTGCCACTTTTTGCTTGTAGTTGTCAAAAATGAGGCTATCTTGCTGCGGCAAATGGTTCAAGGTCTCCAATTATCCACGCGGTTGACGCAGTCGTTGGTGCTGGCGCCGCAGCTTCAGCAGTCGCTGGCATTGCTTCAGGCGCCCACTTTGGAACTGAAGGCGCTCGTCGAACAGGAATTGCAGCAAAATCCCGTCCTGGAGGAGATGACGTCGCCGGACGCCGACCAGCACGACAAATCCGAGCACGATGCCGACGAGGTGGCCGAGCCGCCCGGTCCGGCCGAAAGCCCGGAAGAGGCCGCCTTTGATGCCGCGACGGAAAAGGGCCCCGAGGCGCCCGCGGACGATTTTCAGCAGGAGTTCGACAAGCTCGTGCAACTGGACCAGGAATGGCGCGATCATTTTTCGCAGACGAACATCCCCACACGCGCGTCCGCCGAAGACGAGGAAAGGCGCCAGTTCATGTTCGACTCGCTCGCCGCGGGCACCTCCTTCGCCCAGATGTTGATGGACCAGGTGCGCGAGACGGATTTGAACGATGACCAGCGCGCCATCGCCGAACTCATCATCGGCAACATTGACGATTATGGCTATCTGAAGGCCACGGTGGAGGAAATGGCGGAGTCCAACCACCTGCCGGCCGACAAAATTGCCGAAGTCCTGAAGGCCATCCAGTGTTTCGACCCGCCCGGCGTGGGGGCACGCGACCTGCGCGAATGCCTGATGCTGCAACTCGAGCGCGCCGGCCAGCAGGGGTCCCTCGAATATCGCATTGTGCGCGACCACATGGAGGCGCTGGGCAAACGGCGCATCCCCGAAATCGCGCGCGGCACCGGCTGCACCGTCGAGGAGGCGCAGGAGGCCATGGGCCGTATCGGGCGTCTGGAACCGCGTCCCGGACGCGCCTTTTTGCCGGATGCCAACCAGTACGTTCTGCCCGAGGTGTTCGTGCAAAAGGTTGGCGACGATTACCTGGTGACGACCAACGACGAGCACATTCCCCACCTGCGCATCAGCAACATCTACAAGGACCTCATGACGCAGGGCAACAATTCCGCCGAGGTTAAAAATTACATCCGCGAGAAAATCCGGGCCGGGAAATTCCTGATCAAAAGCCTGCACCAGCGGCAGCAGACCATTTTGAACATCGGCAAGCAGATTGTGAAACGCCAGCGCGACTTCATGGAAAAGGGCGTGGCGCACCTCAGACCGCTCATCATGGCGCAGATCGCCGAGGCGGTGGGCGTGCATGAAACCACCGTCAGCCGCGCCGTGTCCGGCAAATACATGCAGACGCCGCAGGGGGTTTTTGAAATGAAATACTTCTTCACCGGCGGACTGCAGACCGCTTCCGGTGAAAACGTGTCCAACACCAGCGTGAAGGACATGATTGCCGAAATCTTCAAAAACGAAGACCCCGCCAAGCCGTTGTCCGATCATGAAGTGGTGAAGATGCTGAGTGAAAAGGGCATTGTCATCGCCCGGCGCACCGTCGCCAAGTACCGCCTGGAACTCAACATCCTCCCGTCGAACCTGCGCAAGGTATATTGAAGCCAAAAGCACCAGCCCCTCCAGGCTGGGCTTTTGATAATTCGAAAATGTTTGCTTGTTGCTTGGAGCGCTTCGTTAGCCGGAGAAGTTCAAGTGGCGGAAGATTGCAGTGAATTGTTAGCACTCCAACCCCGCTTGGGGGCAATGACTCAAGAAACAAGACGGGAACTTTTCATTGATTATCAACGGCTTGCGCGTCTTGTTTCTCAAGAGGCAGCATCACTTTGGTAAACCCCAATCCACAAACACATCGCTCGTCCCCGGAACTTGGTATATGATGACATTGGTGGCTGACCACCTGAACGCCGTAAGGGGAGCCAAATCATCCGCGTGCTTCTGTGCTAAAACCTTCCCGGACACCTTCTCCTGCAACTGAACAAAACCCTGCCCGAAACCAAGAGACTCTGGAATATCTCGAAGCCGAGGATAGCGATACATGGCAATCTGGAACTCGCCGCCTCGACTCTCAACCGGAACAACCCACCATCGAGTGGCATGGGTCTTCAAATAAACTCTGGTGGAAATGTCGCCGACGACCAATAAAAGTAATGCGCTGCCGATGACGCACGCTGCGATAATAATGAACCTTTTCATATAATCGTTTTGACAGTGCTGGCCATAAACACTCACGCGCGCTGCTGCCTAACTGTTATTCAACAACCGCCGGTTCGTCGATTCAAACCAATTCTTTTACCAGTTTCAAAAGTCCTGATTCGTTGAGAATCAACAAAACTGTGCCTGACTAAACGACCAATGATGGAACTGGCCGTCACGAGTGGAATCGTCCAAGGCATCAGTTGGTTCACTTGGTGGTCCAGCCACGCTGTAGATCGGCGCTTTGATTTAAAACCCTTTGAATATCCCCTGGGGTTTATGACGGTGGGCAACCCGATCAAGCAGCAGGGTCGAGTGTTCAAACGACTGGCGGACACTTGTCGTGGTCGGCAGGTGATTATTCCCGACAAGCCGCTCCCGCCTTCACCCGCGCAACGCCCCAATGAAGCCACCTGGCAATGGATGCTCGAATGGATGGAATCGAAGAATTGGCAGTGCAGGCTGGATACAAATCAATACCATTGACATGGTGATATAAGCAGGCTTGGTGAGCCAATCTTGTAAAAAAATCATTGGAATGTTATAAATAGCCTTGTGGCCGCTCATCCCGCTTTCAGAGAAGATTGAATTATGAACAACATTTCGCAGACAGTTATTTCCCTCTCGGCAGTTTTTGGCCTGGGGGTGTGCTGTTTTGGTGCCGGGCAGGAAGGCCCCAGGCGGCAGAACCTCTCACTGGATGGAAGCTGGCAGTTGAGCTACGGGCCGCAACGTCCCGACGGACCGCGCTCGCCGGTGGATTTGGCCCGGGCCGGCTGGCCGGCCATCGCGGCGACAGTGCCGGGCAATGTCGAATCAGACCTGATGAAGGCCGGCCTGTTGCCGGAGCTGTCGGTCGGCACCAACATCTATCGCCTGCGGGAACTGGAAGGCAACCAGTGGTGGTATCAGCGGAAATTTTCAACGCCCAAACGGCCGGACAACACGCGTATCGAACTGGTCTTTGAAGGGATTGACTGCTTGGGCACGGTCTTCCTTAATGGTCAAGAAGTGGGCCGGACCCGCAATATGTTCATCGCCCACCGTTTTGATGTTACAGATTTCTTGCGCAAAGACGGTTCAGAAAACGAGCTGACTGTCCGGCTCGATTCGGCGGTGATAGAAGGGCGCAAGCACCAGCCGGCAGTGGTGGAGGGGGCATCCCCGGTTAATTGGGAGTCAACGGCCGTCCGCAAGGCCCCGCACATGTATGGCTGGGACATCATGCCCCGGATCGTGTCAGCCGGCCTGTGGCGGAGCGTGCATTTGGAGTTAACTCCTGATACGCATTGGCAGGATGTTTATTTTACAACCTTGCAGGCGGATCCCGCCCAACACAAAGCCCGCGTCCTGGTGGACTGGCAATTCGACACGGAGCAATTCGACATTGATCATTGGCAGGTGCGCGTGTCACTGGAACGTTGTGGAAAAACCATCCACGTCTCGACCAATGCGGTGGTCGGTCCACATGACCGGCAGGTGTTTGAGTTGAGCGATGCCGAATTATGGTGGCCGCGGGGTTATGGCAGCCAGCCCCTCTACAACCTGACCCTCGAACTTTTAGACCGCGACGGCAAGGTTTTGGATGCCTGGCGCCAGCAGGTGGGGATTCGGACCATCAAACTGGTGCGCTCAGACACGACCACACCGGAGAATCCTGGTGAGTTCGTGTTTATGGTCAACGGCGAGAAGGTGTTCGTAAAAGGCAGCAATTGGGTTCCATTGGACGGGCTGCACAGCCGGGACAAAGAGCATCTGGCAGGCACGTTTGCGATGGTGGTGGATCTCAATTGTAACATGCTGCGGTGCTGGGGGGGCAATGTCTATGAAGACCACGATTTCTTCGAGTTATGCGACCAGTATGGGGTGATGGTGTGGCAGGATTTTGCGATGGCCTGCGCCATTTACCCGCAGAGCGATGCCTTTGCCGCCGAGATACGCTGCGAGGCTGAGGCGGTGGTGCAGAAGTTGCGTAATCATCCCAGCCTGGCCTTGTGGGCTGGGAACAACGAAATTGATGAAGCTTACGGAGGATGGTTCGGCATCCGACTTGATCCGAATACGGACCGCCTGAGCCGGCAGGTTCTGCCCGAGGTGGTCCGCCAGTATGATCCGGCGCGCGATTACCTGCCCAGTTCGCCGTATCACAGCCCGGCAATGGTTCAGGCCGGCAACCAGGACCAACTCAAACCCGAAGACCATTTATGGGGGCCACGGGATGACTTTAAAGGCTCATATTACACAAGTTCACCGGCTCATTTCGCCAGTGAGATTGGATATCACGGCTGCCCGGACCGGCGCAGTCTGGAGCAGATGATGGAACCGGGCTTCGTGTGGCCCTGGCAGAACAATGAACAATGGCTCACCCATGCCGTGCGACCGCTCCCGGGCATGACCCGCTATAATTATCGGATTCCGCTCATGGCCAAACAGGTGGCGGGGTTGTTTGGTTCGGTGCCCGATAACCTCGACGATTTCATTCTCGCCTCACAGATCAGCCAGGCGGAAGCCGACAAGTTTTTCATTGAGATGTTTCGCAGCGCCAAGTGGCGGAGAACCGGTATTATTTGGTGGAATGTGCGGGATGGTTGGCCGATCATATCCGACGCGGTTGTGGATTATTACAACCGTCCCAAGCTGGCCTACCGTTACATCAAATGCTCGCAAGCCGACGTGTGTGCGATGTGCGGCGAGGCCGAGGCGGGCCGCCATCCGTTGGTGATCGTGAACGATACGTTGGCCGAGGTCGGCGGGCATGTCGTGGTGCGCGACTTGGACAGCGGCCAGACCCTGTTTGAAAAGGACTTTCAGGTGGGGCGCAACGGCTGCGAGGTGGTCGGCTCGATTCCATTGGCCGCCCAGCCCGCGATGTGGCTGATCGAATGGAACGTGGGGGGCCAAAAGTTTCAGAACCATTATCTGGCCGGCCCACGGCCCTTTAAACTCGACGATTACAAACGCTGGTTAAAAATCCTGGCGAAATAAAAATAGAAAAGGAACTGGCTGGCATGGCATATATATTGGAACCTCTGCAAAACGCGACTTTGACATATGACGCCACGAAGGATGCGTATGTGTGTCCGGCGGGGGCGGAGCTGACGTATCGGTTCAACACGTATGAATTGGGACGGGAGTTGCGATACTACCGTGCGGGCGGCTGCAAAAACTGTGCGTTGAAGAAGCAATGCACGCGGAACAAGGCCAACCGGCGGATCACGCGGGAGGCGAACGAGCACCTCATGGAGGCGATGGCGGCGCGGATGGCGGCGCAGCCGGAGAAGTTCAAGTTGCGGAAGGAGCTGGCGGAACATCCCTTCGGAACCATCAAACGCTGGTCTGGGTACACGCACTTTTTGCTCAAGGGGCTGGTGAAAGTGCGGACGGAGTGGAGCCTGACGACGCTGGCGTACAATCTCAAGCGGGTGCTGAACCTGGTGAGCTTCGACAAATTGATGGCGGCGGTGGGGGTGAAAGTCCCGCAAAGAGCCTGAACCGGGCGGGCGAAGCCCTTTTTTCATTCAGCGGCCTCCGCA